>NZ_LHSJ01000020.1:0-33588 GCF_001270295.1 Achromobacter sp. DMS1
CATGGCAAAAGGCAAGTTTGAACGTACCAAGCCGCACGTGAACGTGGGTACGATTGGTCACGTTGACCACGGCAAAACGACGTTGACGGCGGCCATCACGACGGTGCTGTCGAGCAAGTTCGGCGGCGAAGCCAAGGGCTACGACCAGATCGATGCGGCTCCTGAAGAGAAGGCGCGCGGCATCACGATCAACACGGCGCACGTGGAATACGAAACGGAAACGCGCCACTACGCGCACGTTGACTGCCCGGGCCACGCCGACTACGTGAAGAACATGATCACGGGCGCGGCGCAGATGGACGGCGCGATCCTGGTGGTGTCGGCCGCCGACGGTCCGATGCCGCAGACGCGCGAGCACATTCTGCTGAGCCGCCAGGTGGGCGTGCCGTACATCATCGTGTTCCTGAACAAGGCGGACATGGTCGATGACGCCGAGCTGCTGGAGCTGGTGGAAATGGAAGTTCGCGAGCTGCTGTCGAAGTACGACTTCCCGGGCGACGACACGCCGATCATCAAGGGTTCGGCCAAGCTGGCGCTGGAAGGCGACAAGGGCGAGCTGGGCGAGCAGGCGATCCTGTCGCTGGCGCAGGCGCTGGACACGTACATTCCGACGCCGGAGCGCGCGGTTGACGGCACGTTCCTGATGCCGGTCGAAGACGTGTTCTCGATCTCGGGTCGCGGCACGGTGGTGACTGGCCGTATCGAGCGCGGCGTGATCAAGGTTGGCGAAGAAATCGAAATCGTGGGCATCAAGCCGACGGTGAAGACGACGTGCACGGGCGTGGAAATGTTCCGCAAGCTGCTGGACCAAGGCCAGGCGGGCGACAACGTGGGCATTCTGCTGCGCGGCACCAAGCGTGAAGACGTCGAGCGCGGCCAGGTGCTGGCCAAGCCGGGTTCGATCACGCCGCACACGGAGTTCACCTCGGAGGTGTACATTCTGTCCAAGGAAGAGGGTGGGCGCCACACGCCGTTCTTCAACGGCTACCGTCCGCAGTTCTACTTCCGCACGACGGACGTGACGGGCACGATCGATCTGCCCAAGGACAAGGAGATGGTGCTGCCGGGCGACAACGTGACGATGACGGTCAAGCTGCTGTCGCCGATCGCCATGGAAGAAGGTCTGCGCTTCGCCATCCGTGAAGGCGGCCGTACCGTCGGCGCCGGCGTGGTCGCCAAGATCATCGCCTAAGTTGCACCCCTGAGCGAAGGCGGCTCTGTCCTCCCCGGCCGCCTTCGTTTTTCGTTCTTTAGGAAACGCCATGAAAAACCAAAAGATCCGCATCCGTCTGAAAGCCTTCGATTACAAGCTGATCGATCAGTCTGCTGCGGAAATCGTCGATACCGCCAAGCGTACCGGCGCCGTCGTCCGTGGTCCCGTGCCGCTGCCCACGCGCATCCGCCGCTACGACGTGCTGCGTTCGCCGCACGTCAACAAGACCTCGCGCGACCAGTTCGAGATCCGCACCCATCAGCGCCTGATGGACATCGTGGATCCCACCGACAAGACCGTTGACGCCCTGATGCGTCTGGACCTGCCGGCTGGCGTCGACGTCGAAATCGCACTGCAGTAAGGCGTTCCTGGTCCCGCGCCATCGGCGCGGTCCGGAAAGAAACGGCCGCATTCGCAAGAATGCGGCCGTTTTGTCTTTGTCTTGGCATCCCGCCCGGGTATTGCCTTCCGTCGGGCCAGAGACGGCCCGCGCGGGAACGCGGCATGCGGCGCCATTGCCGCTTCCGGCGCCTCGGCGTCCGCGTTGGCGCCGCGACAAGGGGCGTCGCGTACGCCCCACAGGCTAAGTGCTTGTGCTGCCTGGAAAAAACGTGCTAATATGCGAAGCTTGCCATTTTGTGGCAAGTCTGACTTTGGGCCTTGTCTTGCGTTTTTGCCCGCCGGTTGCCAGGTTATTGACCCGGCGCTGCCACGGGTGGGGCGCTTTCGGGGCCCAGCGTTGAACATAGTCGTAGGGCGAAGGCCGTTACCCTTTGCCCGATTAGCCCCGACCAATCGCAGTCGGGAATGGAGAAAACGATGTCGAATTCGACACCCACGCCCGCCGCTCACCGGCTGGGTCTGGTGGGTCGCAAGGTCGGCATGACCCGCATTTTCACCGAGGAAGGCGAATCCATCCCGGTGACCGTGCTGGACGTGTCGAACAACCGCGTGACCCAAGTTAAGTCGCTGGAAACCGACGGCTACGCCGCCATCCAGGTGGCTTACGGCACCCGCCGTGCCTCGCGTGTGGCCAAGTCGCAAACCGGCCACTACGCCAAAGCTGGCGTTGAAGCCGGCAGCATCCTCAAAGAGTTCCGCCTCGACCCCGCCCGTGCCGCCGAATTTTCGGCTGGCGCCGTCATCGCCGTGGAATCCGTGTTCGAAGCCGGCCAACAGGTCGACGTGACGGGCACCACCATCGGTAAGGGTTTCGCCGGCACGATCAAGCGCCACAACTTCGGCTCGCAACGCGCCTCGCACGGTAACTCCCGTTCGCACCGCGTCCCGGGCTCGATCGGTCAGGCGCAGGATCCGGGCCGCATCTTCCCGGGCAAGCGCATGGCTGGCCACCTGGGTGACGTCACCCGCACCGTTCAAAACCTGGACATCGTTCGCGTCGACGCCGAGCGCGGCCTGCTGCTGGTCAAGGGCGCTGTCCCCGGCCACGCCGGCTCCGACATCGTCGTGCGTCCGGCCATCAAGGCCCCGGCCAAGAAGGGAGCGTAAGTAAATGGATCTCAAGCTCCTGAACGACCAAGGTCAGGCCGCTACGTTCAGCGCGCCCGACACCATCTTCGGCCGCGACTTCAACGAAGCGCTGATTCACCAGATCGTGGTGGCCTTCCAGGCCAATGCCCGCTCCGGCAACCGTGCCCAGAAGGACCGTTCCGAAGTCAAGCACACCACCAAGAAGCCCTGGCGCCAGAAGGGTACCGGCCGCGCTCGCGCCGGTATGACCTCGTCGCCGCTGTGGCGTGGGGGTGGCCGGATTTTCCCGAACTCGCCCGAAGAGAACTTCAGCCAGAAGGTCAACAAGAAGATGTACCGCGCCGGGATCCGCTCGATCCTGTCGCAGCTGGCCCGCGAAGACCGCATCGCCGTGGTCGAGTCGTTTGATCTCGAATCGCCCAAGACCAAGCTGGCTGCCGCCAAGCTGAAGAGCCTGGGCCTGGATTCGGTCCTGATCATCACCGACAACGTCGATGAAAATGTTTACCTCGCCACCCGCAACCTGCCGCACGTTGCCGTGGTCGAGCCCCGTTATGCCGATCCGTTGTCGCTGGTCCACTACAAGAAAGTGCTGATCACCAAGCCGGCCATCGCTCAACTCGAGGAGATGCTGGGATGAACGCTGAACGCTTGATGCAAGTCATTCTGGCCCCGATCGTGACCGAAAAGGCCACCTTCGTCGCCGAGAAGAATCAGCAAATCGCTTTCCGTGTCGTGGCTGACGCTACCAAGCCGGAAATCAAGGCTGCCGTCGAACTGCTCTTCAAGGTGCAGGTCGAGTCCGTGCAGGTCCTCAACCGTAAGGGCAAAGTCAAGCGCTTTGGCCGTTTCGTCGGCCGCCGCCGCAATGAGCGCAAGGCCTACGTTTCGCTCAAGGATGGCCAGGAAATCGACTTTGCGGAGGTGAAGTAAATGGCCCTCGTGAAAGTTAAGCCGACTTCGGCTGGCCGTCGTGGCATGGTGAAGGTGGTTAGCGCCAACCTGCACAAGGGCGCGCCCTACGCGCCGCTGCTCGAGAAGAAGACCCGTGGTTCGGGCCGCAACAACAACGGCCACATCACCGTGCGCCATCGTGGCGGCGGCCACAAGCAGCACTACCGCGTCGTCGACTTCCGTCGCGACAAGGACGGCATTCCCGCCAAGGTCGAGCGCCTGGAGTACGACCCCAACCGTACCGCGCACATCGCCCTGTTGTGCTACGCCGACGGCGAGCGTCGCTACATCATCGCTCCGCGCGGCCTGGAAGTGGGCGCCACGCTGGTCTCGGGCATCGAAGCCCCGATCCGCGCCGGCAACACGCTGCCGATTCGCAACATCCCGGTGGGCACGACGATCCACTGCGTGGAAATGATCCCCGGCAAGGGCGCCCAGATGGCCCGCTCGGCCGGCGCTTCGGCCGTGCTGCTGGCCCGCGAAGGCACGTACGCCCAGGTCCGCCTGCGCTCCGGCGAAGTCCGCCGCGTGCACATCGAATGCCGCGCCACCATCGGTGAAGTCGGTAACGAAGAACACAGCCTGCGCCAGATCGGCAAGGCCGGCGCCATGCGTTGGCGCGGTGTGCGTCCGACCGTTCGTGGCGTTGCCATGAACCCGGTCGACCACCCGCACGGCGGCGGCGAAGGCCGCACCGGCGAAGCTCGCGAGCCGGTGAGCCCGTGGGGCACTCCGACGAAGGGTTACAAGACCCGTCGCAACAAGCGGACGAGCAACATGATCGTCCAACGGCGCAAGCGCAAGTAAGAGGCGAACACTATGTCACGTTCGATCAAGAAAGGCCCGTTTGTCGACGCTCACCTCATCAAGAAGGTGGACGCGGCCGTCGCGGGCAAAGACAAGAAGCCGATCAAGACCTGGTCGCGCCGTTCCACGATCCTGCCCGAGTTCATCGGCCTGACGATCGCTGTGCACAACGGCAAGCAGCATGTTCCCGTCTACATCAACGAGAACATGGTCGGTCACAAGCTGGGCGAGTTCGCGCTGACCCGTACGTTCAAGGGTCACGCCGCGGACAAGAAGGCCAAGAGGTAAGCGATGGAAACTACTGCCATTATCCGTGGAGTTCACATCTCCGCTCAGAAGACCCGTCTGGTCGCGGACCTGATCCGCGGCAAGTCGGTCGCTCAGGCGCTGAACATCCTCACCTTCTCGCCCAAGAAGGCCGCCGGCATCCTGAAGAAGGCGGTCGAGTCCGCCATCGCCAACGCCGAGCACAACGACGGCGCCGATATCGACGAGCTGAAGATCACCACGATCTACGTGGACAAGGCCCAGTCGATGAAGCGCTTCTCGGCTCGCGCCAAGGGTCGCGGCAACCGTATCGAGAAGCAGACCTGCCACATCACGGTCAAGGTCGGAGCCTAAGGAGTCACGATGGGTCAGAAAATTCACCCCACTGGGTTCCGTCTCGCGGTCACCCGTAACTGGTCCTCGCGTTGGTTCGCCGACGACAAGGCCTTCGGTCCCATGCTGGCCGAAGACATTCGCGTGCGCGAGTACCTGAAGAAGAAGCTCAAGAGCGCCTCCGTTGGCCGCGTGGTCATCGAGCGTCCCGCCAAGAATGCGCGCATCACCGTCTACTCGGCTCGTCCGGGCGTGGTGATCGGCAAGCGCGGCGAAGACATCGAGAGCCTGAAGGCCGATCTGCAGCGTCTGATGGGCGTGCCCGTGCACGTCAACATCGAGGAAATCCGCAAGCCGGAAACCGACGCCCAGCTGATCGCCGACTCGATCGCCCAGCAGCTCGAAAAGCGCATTATGTTCCGCCGCGCCATGAAGCGCGCCATGCAGAACGCCATGCGCCTGGGCGCCCAGGGCATCAAGATCATGAGCTCGGGCCGCCTGAACGGTATCGAAATCGCTCGCACCGAGTGGTATCGCGAAGGCCGTGTGCCCCTGCACACCCTGAAGGCCAACATCGACTACGGCACCTCCGAAGCCCACACCACCTACGGTGTGATCGGCATCAAGGTGTGGGTCTACAAGGGCGACATGCTGGCCAACGGCGAACTGCCGCCGGAAACCGCCGCCCCGCGCGAAGAAGAACGTCGTCCGCGCCGCGCTCCGCGTGGCGATCGTCCGGACGGTGCTCGCACCGGTCGTCCGGGTGGTCGTGGCCGTGGTCCCCGCAAGGCGGACGCGGCCCCGGCGCCTGAAGGAGAATAACCATGCTGCAACCCTCTCGCAGAAAGTATCGCAAAGAGCAAAAGGGCCGCAACACTGGCCTGGCGACCCGCGGCACCCACGTGTCGTTCGGCGAGTTCGGCCTGAAGGCCACTGGCCGCGGCCGCCTGACGGCTCGCCAGATCGAAGCCGCCCGTCGCGCCATCAACCGTCACATCAAGCGTGGCGGCCGCATCTGGATCCGTGTGTTCCCGGACAAGCCGATTTCGCAGAAGCCTGCCGAAGTCCGTATGGGTAACGGCAAGGGCAACCCGGAATACTGGGTCGCCGAGATCCAGCCCGGCAAGGTGCTGTACGAAATGGAAGGCGTCAACGAGGAGCTGGCGCGCGAGGCGTTCCGCCTGGCTGCCGCCAAGCTGCCGATTTCGACCACGTTCGTCGCGCGTCACATTGGTGCTTAAGGAGTACTGAGATGAAAGCTAGCGAACTCCGTTCGAAAGACGCCGCTGAGCTCGGCAAAGAGCTCGAGAGCCTGCTGAAGGCGCAATTCGGTCTGCGTATGCAGAAGGCCACGCAGCAGCTTGCCAACACCGCCCAGCTTCGTAACGTGCGCCGCGACATCGCGCGCGTGCGTACCTTGCTGACCGAGAAGGCAGGGAAATAAAGATGAGCGAAACTCAAAACACCCAAGTGGCCAAGCGCCAGCGCACGCTGGTCGGCAAGGTCGTGAGCAACAAGATGGACAAGACGGTGGTCGTTCTGGTCGAACGCCGCGTCAAGCACCCCATCTTCGGCAAGATCATCATGCGTTCCGCGAAGTACAAGGCGCACGATGAATCGAACCAGTACAACGAAGGCGATACGGTTGAAATCGCCGAAGGCCGCCCCATTTCGCGCTCGAAGTCGTGGCGCGTGGTGCGCCTGGTTGAAGCCGCTCGCGTCATCTAAGCCAGCAGCACCCCGGAACGGCCGCCGTCCAGGCAAGCCGTTCTGATATAAAACGGCAAGGGTTCGATCCCTTGCCGTTTTTTTTTTGCGCTCTTCCGCCGGATGAGCGCGTTACCCCGGGCCCGGAGGCCGGATGCGAGGTTCATGCAAGCGGGCGCAGGCCCGTCGGTTCGTGCTCTGCCTGCTGGCGGCGGCGGTGCTGCCAGCCTGGGGGCGGCAGAGCGGGGGCGGCCCGCCGCAAGCGGACGGGGCGACCGCCGCGGCCGAAGCGACGGCGGGCCGGAACGCCTTGACGGCGGGGCCGGAGCCGCGCGTGCGCCTGCCCCAGGGGTCGCGCGACCATGCCGCGATTTTCGGCACCGACGACGAGGACGAACTCGCCCTGATGGAACAGGAGCGCGCGCTCGAGGCGCAGCGCAATCAGCTCGGGCTGCTGGAGCGCATCCTGGACAGCCGGCCGGCCCGTGCCGATCCGCAACCGCCGGCCATGATTCCGCTCGATGCAGGCGTTGCCGGCATGCCGCGCCTGACGCCGGCGCAGGCTGGCTCGAAGCTGGACGACGGCGGGAGCGGAATCCGGCGCAGCATGGACGAGATGCAGCGCCGGGTGGACGACCTGCGGCGCGAGGCGACGCGTTGCGCCAGCGCGCCCGCTAGCCCCGCGCCGGCCGCATCAGCGCGCGCGGCGGCACTTGCGGGCCGGCGCTTCTGCGCCAGTTCGCGCAGCCGCCCGGCGATTCCGGTCGGGAAGTAGTACACGGACACCACGAACAGAATGCCCAGCCACAGCAGCCAGCGGTCCGGCTCGAACAGCAGCGCCAGGGGTGGGATGCCCGAAGCCCGTTCGTGGATGTGGTGCAGGCCGTCCTGCAGATAGCTCTGTGCGAAGACGAAGAGGCTCGCGCCCACCACAGCGCCGTACATGGTGCCCATGCCGCCGATCACCAGCATCAGCAGGATATTGAGCATGATCTCGAACGACAGCGAGGTGTCGGGACCGTTGTAGCGCAGCCAGAGCGCGTACATCGCGCCGGCCAGCGTGGCGAAGGCGGCCGCCAGGAGATTGGACAGGCTGCGGTAAAGCACCGTGCGGTAGCCGATGGCTTCGGCGCGGAAAGGATTCTCGCGGATCGCCTGCAGCACGCGGCCGAAGGGCGAATTCACGATGCGCAGCAGCAGCAGGAAGAGCGCCAGGCAGGCCGCGGCTATCAGGTAGTACGTAATGATGCGGCCGTCGACCGTGACGCCGAAGACCGGCTCGGCGAATGGCCGGAAGGCTGGCCGCAGCATCTGCGGCACCTTGAAGTTCAGCCCGTCCTCGCCGCCCGTCAGGTCGGACAACTGCGATACCAGGGTCTGGAACGCGGCCGCGACGGCGAGCGTGATCATGGCGTAGAAAATGGCGCGCACGCGCAGGCTGGCCAGTCCGATCAGCAGGGCGAAGGCCAGCGATACCGCCAGGCCGGCCGCCGTGCCCGCGAGCACGGCCGTCCAGCCCGGCTCCAGGCGCACGCTGGCGATGGCCACGCCATAGGCGCCGATGCCGAAGAACATCGTATGCGCGAAACTGACGATGCCCGTATAGCCGAGCAGCAGGTCGTAGCTGGCCACGAGGATCACGAACACCAGGATCTTCGCCGCCACGGCCAGCGACTTGGGGCCCGGAAACAGAAACGGCGCGGCGGCCAGCCCGGCCACGATCGCGATGAGCAGAAGCGCCAGCACGGCGCTGCGGGGGGGATCGCCGGATAGCGGGCGGATAGACATGTCGGCGCCCTAGCGGTTCGTGACCGGGTACACGCCCTGCGGACGCCACAACAAGATGGCGACCATCAGTGCGATATTGGAGAACAGGGCGGCCTTGGGCAGCAGGAAGCCGGTGTAGTTGGCCATCAGCCCCACCAGCAGCGCGCCGATCAGGCACCCCACGGTCGAGCCCAGGCCGCCGATCATGATGACGATGAAAATCAGCACGTTCACCTGCGCGCCGAGCTGCGGGACGACCGATTGCTGGTACATGCCCCAGAGCACGCCGCCCAGCCCGGCCAGCATCGAGCCGGCGACGAATACGCCCACGAAAAGATGGCGGATGCGGTAGCCCAGGCTTTCCACCATTTCGCGGTCTTCCACGCCCGCCCGGATCAGCAGGCCCAGCTTGCTGCGGTTGAGCACCCACAGCATGCCGAACAGCACGAGCAGACCGACCCCCAGCGCGACGATGCGGAATTTTTCGATGGCGGCGTCGCCCACGAGGAATGCGCCGCGCATTGCTTCGGGCAGCGGCAGCGCAACGGTCTGCGGGCCCCAGAGCATCTTGATGATTTCCTCGCCGATGATCATGCCGCCCATGGTGATGAGGATCTGCTTCAGGTGCTGCCCGTACACCGGCCGCACGATCACGCGTTCGAACGCCAGGCCGACGGCGCCCGCCACCAGCATGCCCACAATCATGGCCGGCAGCACCGCGCCCAGGTTCGCCCACAGGCTGCCGGACTGCGTCCAGTCGGCCATGGCGCCCAGTACCGTGGCCGCCATGTACGCGCCGATGGCGATGAACAGGCCGTGTCCGAAATTCAGCACGTCCATCAGGCCGAAAACGAGCGTCATGCCCGAGGCCACGATGAAAATGATCATGCCCATGGCCAGCCCGGCCACGGTGAGCGTCGCCCAGGTGGACAGGGACCCCACCAGCGGCAGGGCGATGCCGGCCAGGGCCAGCACCAGCAGGACGGGGCGCAGGTCCGCGCGTGCCCGCGGCAGCGGGATGTCGAGTTCGAGCGTGCTCATTGGTGGCTTCCCAGCGACAGGCCCAGCAGGCGTGTCTGCAGTTCGTCGTCGGCCGCCAGTTGCGCCATGCTGCCGGCATGGACGACGCGGCCGTTGTCCATCACGGCGACATGATCGCCCACGAGGCGGGCGAAGTTGAAGTTCTGCTCGACCAGCAGGATGGTGGTGGAGGCCTGCTTCAGTTCGATGAAGGCGTCGATCATGTTCTGTACGATGGCCGGGGCGAGGCCCTTGCTGGGTTCATCCACCAGCAGCAACCGGCGCGGCTCGATGATGGCGCGCGCCACCGCCAGCATCTGCTTCTGCCCGCCGGACAGCTTGCCGGCGGGATGCAGCCAGAACTTCTTCAGCGCGGGGAAGAAGCCGAAAATCCACTCCAGCCGGGCCGTGTCCAGCTGGCTGGCGTTCCTGGCCCGGCGCGCCGCGAGCACCATGTTCTCCTTGACGGAGAGGTCGGCGAAGATGCCCATGTTCTCCGGCACGTAGGCCAGGCCCATGCGCGCCATGTCGGGCGGCGAGGCGCGCGTGCCCGGGCCGCCCACCGGCGCTCCGTCGAAGCTCACCCGGCCTTGCGACGCGCGCCACAGCCCCATGATCGTGCGCAGCGTGGTGGTCTTGCCGGCGCCGTTGCGTCCCAGCAGCATGGTCACGGCCGCCGGCGGCACGGCGAGGTCCACGCCCTGCAGGATGTGGTAGGCGCCGATGTGCGTATGCACGTCCCGCAGTTCGAGCAGAGGGCGCGTCATGCCGCCGTCTCCGCCGGGCCGAGGCCCAGGTAGGCCTGCTGCACGATTGGCGAGGCGATGACCGCCGCGGGTTCGCCGTCGGCCATCAGCCTGCCGTTGTGCAGTACCACGATGCGGTCGGCGAGTTCGCGCACCACGTCCATCTTGTGTTCCACGAGCAGGATGGTCTTCGACGGATCGGACTTGATCTCGCGGATCAGTTCCAGCACGACGGGCACGTCGTCCACGCTCATGCCGGCCGTGGGCTCGTCGAACATGAACACCCGAGGCTCCAGCGCCACCAGCATCGCGATCTCCAGCTTGCGCTGGTCGCCGTGGGGCAGGTCGGCAGCATGCTGGTCGCGGCGGGCGGACAGGCGGGTGCGCGCGAGCAGCATGTCGGCGCGCTCGATCAGGCCGCGGTCGGCATTCCAGGTGCGCCAGAACCGGATCTGGCGCCATCCCGTGCCCTGCCGGCGCGACTGCAGCGCCAGCCGCACGTTCTCGTGCACGCTCAGGCGCGGAAACAGCTGCGTCAACTGGAAGGCGCGGCCCAGGCCGGCGTGCATGCGCGCGGCGGCGCCCAGCGGCGTGAGATCGCGCCCCTCCAGCCGCACCGTGCCGGAGCTGGCGCGCAACTGGCCCGAAATGAGATTGAAGTAGGTGGTCTTGCCCGCGCCGTTCGGGCCGACGATGGCGGTCAGGGTGCCAGGCGCGTAGCTGCAACTGACATCGTTGACGGCCACGTGCCCGCCGAAACGGACGGTGAGCGATCGGGTTTCCAGCATGGGGCGGGCGCGGATTCAGCGCTTGTTCTGGATCGGCACCGACATCTGGTCCGGCGTGATTTCCCTGACCAGGTCCTGCACGGCCCAGGGCACCGACGGATCGTTCTTGATGCGGAAGTGGTACATGGACTGCATGGCCTGGTGATCCTCGGGCCGGAACGTCATCTTGCCCTTGGGCGTGTCGAAGCTCATGCCTTCCATGGCCTTGATCAGCGTGTCGGTATCGGCGTTGCCGCCGGTCTTGGCCAGCGCCTGCACGATCGCGATGCCGGCGGACATGCCGCCCGCGGTGAAGAAGTCGGGCGGCTGGCCGTAGCGCTTCTGGTGTTCCGCTACCAGCCAGTCGTTGACCGGATTCTTCGGGATGCCGTAGTAGTAATAGGTAGCGCCTTCCATGCCGGCCAGCGATTTCAGCGGCGTCATGGCCGCCAGCGTGTTGCCCCCCGTGGCGATTTCGATGCCGAAGCGCTTGGGGTCGAGGTCGGCGATCTTGAACGGGTTGCCCGCGCCCGCCCAGAGAATGAAGATGATCTTGCGGCCTGGCTGGTTCTTCAGGGCGTCGAACAGCCGCTGTCCGCCCGCGGTGAAGTCGGTGGCGTTGGCGGGCAGATACTCTTCATGCACGATCCTGGCGTGTTTCAGCGCGCTCTTGAACGCCTTCACGCCGTCGCGGCCGAAGGCGTAGTCCTGCGCCAGCATGCCGATCGAGGTGCCCGGCTGGTCGAACGCGACCGCGTTGGCGATGGCGTCCTGCGAGGAATTGCGGCCGGTGCGGAAGATGTACCGGTTCCACTTGTCGCCGGTGATCGAGTCGGCCACGGCCGGTTCCACCAGCAGGATCTTCTCGTATTCCTCGGCGATCGGCAGCATGGCCAGCGCGACGCCGGAAGAGGTGGGGCCGACCGCGATGTCGGCGCCGTCGTCGGCGTAGGCCGAGGCCAGCTGCGCGCGCGCCACGTCGGGCTTGCCCTGGTTGTCTTTCTCGATGACGCGGATCTTGCGACCAGCGACCGTCATGGTGCCGTGGGTCGCGTACTCCAGGCCGAGCATGAGGCCGTTCTGGGTCTGCCTGGCGTAGGCTTCCAGCGGGCCCGTCTTGTCATAGACGTGGGCCACGACGAAATCCTTGGCCGCCGCGGCGGAACTCATGCACAGGCGGCCAGCGCGGCGAGCAGAATGCGTTTCATGGGGGTCTCCTGTATCAGTGGCGGATGGCCGCCGCGTCTTCCGGCGTGGCCAGGAACCGGCCCACGGCGTCGATCTGGGGCGCCACGTTCAGGGCGGGCGCGTGGCCGCAATCGGGGAAGTCGATGCGCTGCGCGCGCGGGCCGCGCCGGGTCATGGCGTCGGCGACCTCGGGCGGCAGCAGGTCCGAGTCGACGCCGCGCAGCAGCAGGACGGGCAAGCGCAGCGAGTCGTATCCGTCCCAGCGGTCGTAGTCGGCGGGGTGGTGGCTGAACTGTCCGACGATGGCCGGGTCGTAGTGGGCGGTGACGCGCCCGTCGGGCAGGCGGCGCATGGAGGTCTCGGCCATCCTGCGCCATTGCTCGTCGCTTTGCCAGCCATAGGGCTTGTAGGCGGCGCGCAGCCAGGCCTCGAGCTCGGTGACCGTGTCGAAGGCCGGCGGGGCGCCGGCGTAGTCCAGGATGCGGCGGACCGCGGCTTGCGGCAGCTCGGGGCCGATGTCGTTGACCACCAGGTGCGAGATCCGGCCGCGCAGCGTGGTCGCGGCGGCGTGCATGCCCAGTCGCGCCGCCCATCGACGTGCCCACCCAGCGCACGCGTGTCAGCGACAGGCCGTCGAGCAGGGCGCGGGCCAGCGCGGCATAGAAGTCCAGCCGGTATTCGGCGACCGGGTCGGGGCTCCATTGCGACAGGCCGCGGCCGATCGTGTCGGGGCAGATGACGCGGTAGCTGTCGGCCAGCGCCCGGGCCAGTTCGTCGAAATCGCGTCCCGTGCGGGCCAGGCCATGCCACATGATGACGGCCGGGGCGTCGGCCGCGCCCCATTCCATATAGTGCAGCTCGCGGCCCTCGCAACGCAGGTAGCGCGAAGCCGGCACGGGCGCGTTCGCCATGGGTCTCCTCCCGGGTTGTCCAGGTTGTGTGCTTATCGGGCTGAATATAGACTTGCGCCAGGCGCGCCTACAAGGCGCGCGACGCCCCAGAGCAGGGTGAGTCAAGAATATGTAGACGCAGGATCACGAGCGCCCGGCGCCGATACCCGCGTCCAAGGAGACCGCGCCATGCCCGATACGGAATTCGCCATTTCGGCCGGCGCCGGCCCCGGCCGGCGCGCCGCGTGGCGCGCCGCGCTGTCGGATGCGTTCGGCCCGTTCGAGGTGCATCACGGCGATGCGGGAGATTTCGCGGGGCATCTGCGCTACGTGCGCCGCGCCAGCCTCCAGTTCAACGATCTCCACTACCAGGGACAGAAACTCGAGCGCACCGCGGGCAACGTGTCGCGGCTGGACCAGGAGTTCTACACCTTCGGCCTGCCGCTGGCCGGACCCCTGGCGGTGCGGCAGCGGGGGCGGGAATTCCAGGTCGAGCCGGGCTGCGTGTACCTGATGAACCAGAGCCTGCCCTACCAGGCCACGGCGCAGGGCGCCGCGGGCTACCGCAGCCTGAGCGTGTCGTTTCCGCGCAGCGCGCTGCGCGGAAGCGGGACTCCCCGCGTCGGCGCATTCCACAAGCTGCGCGTGGACGACGGCTCGCCGCGCGGCGCGCTGCTGGCCAGCTACATGGAGCATCTGTTCAGCGGCATCGGAAGCTGGTCGGACGCCGAGGTCGCGGAACTCGGCGAGCGGCTGATCGACCTGATCGTGCTTTTCCTGGTGCAGCCGGGGCAGGGGCAGGCGTCGGAGGCCGACAGCAGCGTGACCGTGGCGCACCGGCAGCGGGCGCTGGCCTACATCCGCCAGCACCTGGCGGACCCGGCGCTCTCGCCGCAGCGCGTGGCGCAGGGCTGCGGCGTGTCCGTGGCGTATCTGCACCGCATCCTGCGCACCGGCGCCTGACGGCGGAGTCCTTCATTTCGAGCAGCGGCTCGAGAGGTGCCGAGAGCTGCTGCTGAGTCCGCGGCATCGCCATCGCAGCATCGCGGAGCTGGCCTACCAGGCGGGCTTTGCGCATCCCTCGCATTTCAGCCGCCTGTTCAAGCGCCGTTTCGGCATGACGCCGCGCGACCTGCGGGCCGCGGGGGACGGTCGGGCCGGATGAGCGCGCCGGCCGCCGACAAAAAAGCCCCGGACGGCGACGTCCGGGGCCCGGGTATTGCGCTGCGGCAGGGTCAGATGTGCGTGATGAATTTCGTGACCAGGTAGCCGTCGAAGGTTTCGAGGCCGCCTTCGCTGCCGATGCCGCTGTCCTTGATGCCGCCGAACGGCGTCTCGGCCAGGGCGCTGCCGAAGTGGTTGATGTTCACCATGCCGGCTTCCAGGCCGTTGGACACCTTGGTGGCCGTCTGCAGCGAATTGGTGAACACGTATGACGAGAGGCCGAAGGGCAGGCTGTTGGCCCGCTTGAGGACTTCTTCGGTGTCGGTGAAGCGCACGACCGGCGCGACCGGGCCGAACGGCTCTTCCGTCATCAGCATGGAGTTGTCGGGCAGGTCGGTGATGACGGTGGGCGCGAAGAAGAAGCCCTTGCGGTCCAGCGGCCCGCCGCCCAGCACGACCTTGCCGCCGTGCTTCGCGGCGTCGTCCACGAAGGTGGTCATGGCCGGCACGCGGCGCTCGTGCGCCAGCGGGCCCATTTCGGTGCCCTGTTCGAGGCCGTCGCCCACCTTGATGTTCTTGAGCACTTCGGTGAAGCGGGCCAGGAACTGCTCGTAGGCGCCGTTCTGCACGTAGAAGCGGGTGGGCGAGACGCACACCTGGCCGGCGTTGCGGATCTTGAACTTGGCCAGCATCTGGGCCGCGCGGTCGATGTCGGCGTCGTCGAACACCAGTACCGGCGAGTGGCCGCCCAGCTCCATGGTGACGCGCTTCATGTGTGCGCCGGCCAGCGCCGCCAGCTGCTTGCCCACCGGCACCGAGCCGGTGAACGACACCTTGCGCACGATGGGCGAACGGATCAGGTAGTCGGAGATCTTGGCGGGCTCGCCCCAGACGATGTTCAGGCAGCCTTTGGGCAGGCCGGCCTCGTGGAACATGCGGGCGATGGCCATGACGGCGGATGGCGAATCTTCGGGACCCTTCAGCACGACCGTGCAACCGGCGCCCAGCGCCGCCGCGATCTTGCGGATGGCCTGGTTGTACGGGAAGTTCCAGGGCGTGAACGCCGCGCACACGCCGATGGGCTCGCGCACCACGATCTGGCGCACGTCGGGGTTGCGGGGCGGGATGACGCGCCCGTAGATGCGGCGGCATTCCTCGGCGTGCCAGTCGGCGTGCTCGGAGCACGAGGCGACTTCGCCCACGGCCTCGGCCAGGGGCTTGCCCTGGTCCAGCGTCATGTTGCGGCCGATTTCCTGGGCGCGCTCGCGCGAAAGCTGGCCTACCTTGCGCAGGATGGCCGAGCGTTCCATGGGAGAGGTTTTCTTCCAGGATTCGAAGGCGCGCTGGGCGGCCGCCAGGGCGCGGTCCAGATCGGCTTCGGTTGCGTGAGGCAGCTGGCCCAGCACTTCGAGCGTGGCCGGGTTGATGACGTCCTGGGTGCGCCTGCCCTCGCCGGCGATGAATTCGCCGTCGATATACAGCGCCAACTGTTCATACATGCCTGTCTTTCCTTGCGAAATAGGGGTTGGATAGCAAAGGTCGCGAACGCGTCGCCCACGCCAGTCTAAACCAGGTTGTATGACGAGGGGAGATCCATTGCGCGCCGCGAGCCTGGGGCCAATGCGGGGGCCGGAGCCTTGCGCGGCCGGGCGGTGGCCGACACAATGTAGCGCGTCGCCCCGTTTTCGGACCTTGAAGCGCTG
Organism: Achromobacter sp. DMS1; assembly: GCF_001270295.1. Lineage (NCBI taxonomy): Bacteria > Pseudomonadati > Pseudomonadota > Betaproteobacteria > Burkholderiales > Alcaligenaceae > Achromobacter > Achromobacter sp. DMS1. Next base: position 16,018 of record NZ_LHSJ01000020.1, read on the forward strand.
TGCAACCCATAGACCAGAATCCGCCCGTCAAGCCCAGCCTGTACAGCAGAATCGTCTTTCGTTTCATCGATTGGTTGCACCACCGGATCGCGCAGGCATCCCTGGTCGGCGATCGTCCTATTTTCGATAACAACCAGTTTCCCTGGGTCCGGGACCTGGAGGCGCAGGCGCCCGCCATCCGGGCCGAACTCGACAGCCTGCTGGCCGAGCGCCAGAACCTTCCCTCCTTTCACGAGATCTCGCCCGACGTGGGCATGATCACGTCGGACGACCAATGGAAGACCTTCGTCTTCCTGGGCTACGGCCTGCGTTCCGAGCGCAACCTGGCGCGTTGCCCCGCCACGGCGCGGGCGCTGCGCCGCATTCCGGGGGTGCGCACCGCGTTCTTCTCCATCCTGGAGCCGGGCAAGCGCATTCCCCTGCATACCGGCCCATACAACGGCGTGCTGCGCCTGCACCTGGGGCTGGTGGTCCCGCAGCCGTCGGAGCGCTGCTGGATCGAGGTGGGCGGGCAGCGCTACAGCTGGAAGGAAAACGAGGCAGTGGTGTTCGACGACCTGTATCCGCACCAGGTCCACAACGACACCGACGGGCTGCGCGCGGTGCTGTTCGTGGATTTCGAGCGGCCGTGCCGGGCGCCGGTGCGCTGGCTGAACCGCCTGGTCCTGCTGGCCGCGCCCTTCACTGACGAAATCCGCCGCGGCAAAGCCAACCAGGCTGCCTGGGAGCGGCGTTACTACCAGCCCAAGAACTAGGGACGCATTGCGGGCACTGCCGGCTGTGGCGTATCTGCTTAATTTTTCAGCAAAAGCCCTTGCGTTTCATGGGCGGGCGGGATAGAATCAACAGCTTTCCCAGATTGTCGGTTGGGTATAAGGGCGTCTTTGCCGCGCAAAGCGTGGTGCAAAGGCAAACGAAGCCGATCGGCACGTTGGGGGAATACCCGCAGGATTTCAACCCAGGGTCGTTGCGTTGCCAACCCGCCGCAAGTTGCGCTGCCAAGCAGCCCAGCGCCGCGGCAAACAAGCAGGGCGGCTGACCTGACGGGACCAAAACTGGCAGGAATTGCAGTGTTCCCTTGGTGGGGAAAACCGTATTTCCAGTTAAGTTGGAACAGGAAAAATCATGATCCAAATGCAGACCACGCTGGACGTGGCCGATAACACTGGTGCGCGTCACGTCATGTGCATTAAGGTGCTCGGTGGCTCCAAGCGCCGTTATGCCGGTATCGGCGACATCATCAAGGTGAGCGTCAAAGATGCGGCCCCGCGCGGACGCGTCAAGAAAGGCGAAATCTACAATGCCGTGGTGGTTCGTACCGCCAAGGGCGTGCGCCGTAAGGACGGTTCGCTGATTCGTTTCGGCGGCAATGCCGCCGTGTTGCTCAACGCCAAGCTGGAGCCCATCGGCACCCGCATCTTCGGACCCGTGACGCGCGAACTGCGTACCGAGAAGTTCATGAAGATCGTGTCGCTGGCCCCGGAAGTGCTGTAAGGAGCCCACGATGCAGAACATTCGTAAAGGCGACGAAGTCATCGTCCTGACCGGCCGCGACAAGAAGCGTCGCGGCACCGTGCTGGCCCGCGTCGGCGCCGAGCACGTGCTGGTCGAAGGCGTCAACGTCGTCAAGAAGCACATGAAGGCCAATCCCATGGCCAACAACCCGGGTGGCATCGTCGAGAAGACCATGCCCATCCACGTGTCCAACGTGGCGCTCTTCAACCCCGCTACCGGTCGTGGCGACCGCGTCGGCGTCAAGGAAGTCGACGGCCGCAAGGTTCGCGTGTTCCGTTCCAATGGCGCCGTCGTCGGCGCCAAGGCGTAAGGGGCGAAAGACATGTCTCGTTTGCAAGATTTCTACAAGAACAAGGTCGTCGCCGACCTGCAGGCCAAGTTTGGCTACAAGAGCGTGATGGAAGTGCCGCGCATCACCAAGGTCACCCTGAACATGGGTGTCTCGGAAGCCGTGGCCGACAAGAAGGTCATCGAGCACGCCGTTTCCGACCTGACGAAGATCGCCGGTCAGAAACCCGTCGTGACCAAGACCCGCAAGGCCATCGCCGGGTTCAAGATCCGCGAAAACTACCCGATCGGCTGCATGGTCACCCTGCGTGGCGAACGCATGTACGAATTCCTGGATCGCCTGGTTGCGGTCGCGCTGCCGCGCGTGCGCGACTTCCGCGGTATCTCGGGTCGTGCGTTCGACGGCCGTGGCAACTACAACATCGGGGTGAAAGAGCAGATCATTTTCCCCGAAATCGAATACGACAAGATCGACGCGCTGCGTGGGCTGAACATCAGCATCACCACCACCGCGAAGACCGACGAAGAAGCCAAGGCGCTGCTGACCGCCTTCAGCTTCCCGTTCCGTAACTAAGGGGCTGATGACGTGGCTAAACTTTCCCTCATCAATCGCGACATCAAGCGCGCCAAGTTGGCCGACAAGTTCGCCGCCAAGCGCGCCGAACTGAAGGCGATCATCGACGACCAGTCGAAGACCGACGAAGAACGTTACCAGGCTCGGCTCAAGCTGCAACAGCTGCCGCGCAATGCCAACCCGACGCGTCAACGTAACCGTTGCGTGGTCACCGGCCGTCCGCGCGGTGTCTTCCGCAAGTTCGGCCTGACGCGCCACAAACTGCGTGAAATGGCGATGAAGGGCGAAATCCCCGGCATCACCAAGGCCAGCTGGTAGGAGAAAGAATTATGAGCATGAGCGATCCCATCGCCGATATGCTGACCCGCATTCGCAATGCGCAGCAAGTAGACAAAGCCACGGTGAGCATGCCCTCCTCGAAGCTGAAGGTGGCCATCGCCACCGTGCTGAAGGACGAAGGCTACATCGACGGTTTCGAGATCAAGGGCACCCAGGCCAAGCCTGAGCTCGAGATCGCCCTGAAGTACTACGCTGGCCGCCCGGTTATCGAGCGCATCGAACGCGTTTCGCGTCCCGGCCTGCGCATCTACAAGGGCCGTACCAGCATTCCCCAGGTCATGAACGGCCTGGGCGTGGCCATCGTATCGACCTCGCGCGGCGTGATGACCGACCGCAAGGCCCGCGCCAACGGCGTGGGCGGCGAAGTGCTGTGCTACGTGGCCTAAGGAGAAATTCGAATGTCACGTATCGCTAAATATCCGGTCGAACTGCCCAAGGGTGTCGAAGCCAGCATCCAGCAGGATCAGATCACCGTCAAGGGCCCGCTGGGCACCCTGACCCAAGCCCTGACCGGCGACGTCTCGATCGCGCTGGACAACGGCAAGCTGACGTTTGCCGCCGCCAACGAATCGCGCCACGCCAACGCCATGTCGGGTACCGTGCGCGCGCTGGTGGCCAACATGGTCACCGGCGTGAGCAAGGGCTTCGAGCGCAAGCTGACCCTGGTCGGCGTGGGTTACCGCGCCTCGGTCCAAGGCGATGCCGTTAAGCTGCAGCTCGGTTTCTCGCACGACGTCGTGCACAAGTTGCCGGCCGGCATCAAGGCCGAATGCCCCACCCAGACGGAAATCGTCATCAAGGGCTTCAACAAGCAAGTCGTCGGTCAGGTGGCCGCTGAAATCCGTGCGTACCGCGAACCCGAACCCTACAAGGGCAAGGGCGTGCGCTACGCGGACGAACGCGTCGTCATCAAAGAAACCAAGAAGAAATAACGGCGCACGCAAGGACGAATCATGGACAAAAAAGTTTCCCGTTTGCGTCGTGCGGTTCCGACCCGCCGGAAGATCAGCGAGCTGCGCGTTCATCGCCTCTCGATTTTCCGCTCGAACCAGCACATCTACGCCAACATCATTTCGCCGGAAGGCGATCGCGTTCTGGTCAGCGCCTCCACGGTGGAAGCCGAGGTGCGCGCCCAGCTGGCCGGCCAGTCCGGCCAGGGCGGCAACAAGGCCGCCGCGACGCTGGTGGGCAAGCGCGTTGCCGAGAAGGCCAAGGCCGCCGGCATCGAACTGGTTGCCTTCGATCGCTCGGGCTTTCGTTACCATGGCCGCGTGAAGGCGCTGGCCGATGCCGCGCGTGAAGCCGGCCTGAAGTTCTAAGCGAGGATCTGTCAAATGGCTAAAGTACAAGGCAAGAACGCCGCGGAAAAAGAGAACGATGACGGCCTGCGCGAGAAGATGATCGCGGTCAACCGCGTCAGCAAGGTCGTGAAGGGTGGTCGCACCATGAGCTTCGCCGCGCTGACCGTGGTCGGCGACGGCGACGGCCGCATCGGCATGGGCAAGGGCAAGGCGCGCGAAGTGCCGGTCTCGGTCCAGAAGGCGATGGAACAGGCCCGCCGCGGCATGTTCAAGGTTGCGCTCAAGAACGGCACGCTGCACCACACGGTGGTGGGCAAGCACGGCGCCTCCACGGTGCTGATCTCGCCGGCCGCTGAAGGTACCGGCGTGATCGCCGGCGGCCCGATGCGCGCCATTTTCGAAGTGATGGGTGTGCGCAACGTGGTGGCCAAGAGCCTCGGCTCGAGCAACCCGTACAACATGGTTCGCGCCACGTTGAACGGCCTGCGCGCCTCCCTGACCCCGGCGGAAGTTGCTGCCAAGCGCGGCAAGACCGTCGAAGAAATCCTGGGGTAAATCATGGCTCAGAAGCAGATCAAAGTGACCCTCGTGCGCTCCGTGATCGGTACCAAGCAATCGCACCGCGCCACTGTGCGCGGCCTGGGCTTGGGCCGTGTGAACAGCAGCCGCGTGCTGGTCGATACGCCCGAGGTGCGTGGGATGATCCGTAAGGTGGATTATCTCGTTTCCGTCTCGGAAGCCTAAGGAATCACCATGTCGGATATGCAACTCAATACGCTGAAGCCCGCCGAGGGCAGCAAGCACGCCAAGCGCCGCGTCGGCCGTGGCATCGGTTCGGGTCTGGGCAAGACCGCGGGCCGTGGCCACAAGGGCCAGAAGTCGCGTTCGGGCGGTTTCCATAAGGTTGGCTTCGAAGGCGGCCAGATGCCGCTGCAGCGTCGCCTGCCCAAGCGCGGCTTCACGCCGCTGGGCCAGCACCTGTACGCCGAAGTCCGTCTGTCGGACCTGCAAGCCGTGCCCGTCGACGAAATCGACGTGCAAGTGCTCAAGGCCGCTGGCGTGATTGGCCAGGCGGTTCGCTACGCCAAGGTCATCAAGTCGGGTGAACTCTCGCGCAAAGTGGTGCTGAAGGGCATCACGGCGACGGCCGGCGCGCGCGCCGCCATCGAAGCCGCGGGCGGCTCGCTCGCTTGATCACGAGGTGACGAGTGGCTAACGCACAGGCATTGGGCAAATCCGGGGCACGGTACGGCGATCTGAAGCGCCGCCTCGTGTTCCTGGTGCTCGCCCTGGTGGTTTACCGTTTGGGTACTCATATTCCCGTACCGGGTATCAACCCAGATGCGCTGGCGGACCTGTTCCGCCAGAACCAGGGCGGAATCCTCGGCCTGTTCAACATGTTCTCGGGCGGGGCGCTCTCGCGCTTCTCGATCTTTGCCCTGGGGATCATGCCGTACATTTCGGCATCCATCATCATGCAGCTGATGTCGGTGGTGGTGCCTTCGCTGGAATCGCTCAAGAAAGAGGGCGAGGCCGGCCGGCGCAAGATTACCCAATACACCCGCTACGGCACCGTGGTGCTGGCGCTGGTGCAGGCCGTGGGCATTTCGGTTGCGCTTGAGTCCCAGCAGGGACTGGTGATCGATCCGGGCATGCTGTTCCGCTTCACGACCGTCGTGACCCTGGTCACCGGCACCATGTTCGTCATGTGGCTGGGCGAGCAGATCACGGAGCGCGGTCTGGGCAACGGGATCTCCATCCTGATCTTCGCGGGTATCGTCGCGGGCCTGCCCGCGGCGCTGGCTGCGCTGCTGGATCTGGTGCGCACCAACGCGATGTCCGTGCTGTCGGCACTGTTCATCGTGGCTCTGGTGGTGCTGGTTACCGCTTTTGTGGTGTTCGTGGAACGCGGACAGCGCAAGATCACGGTGAACTACGCCAAGCGCCAGGTCGGCAACAAGATCTACGGTGGCCAGAGCTCGCACCTGCCGCTGAAGCTGAACATGGCCGGGGTGATTCCGCCGATCTTCGCGTCGTCGATCATCCTGTTCCCGGCCACGGTCACGAGCTGGTTCTCCAGCGGCGAGAGCATGCGCTGGCTGAGCGACCTGGCCGCGGCCCTGTCGCCTCGTCAACCGCTCTACATCACGCTGTATTCGGTCGCGATCATCTTCTTCTGCTTTTTCTACACGGCTCTGGTGTTCAACAGCCGCGAAACCGCAGACAACCTGAAGAAGAGCGGGGCGTTCGTTCCGGGCATCCGCCCGGGCGAGCAGACCGCGCGCTACATCGACAAGATCCTGATGCGTTTGACGCTCGCGGGCGCCATCTACATCACGCTGGTGTGCCTGCTGCCGGAATTCTTGGTGATGCGCTGGAACGTTCCGTTCTACTTCGGTGGCACGTCTCTGTTGATTATTGTGGTGGTGACGATGGATTTCATGGCGCAGGTCCAGGCCTACATGATGTCTCACCAGTATGACTCGCTGCTCAAGAAGGCGAACTTCAAGGGCGCGGGTTTGCCGATGCGGTAAGCAAAAGAATGTCCAAGGACGACGTCATTCAGATGCAAGGCGAGGTTCTGGAGAACCTCCCCAACGCGACATTTCGCGTCAAGCTCGAAAACGGCCACGTGGTGTTGGGCCATATTTCCGGCAAGATGCGTATGCATTACATCCGGATCCTGCCGGGTGACAAGGTCACAGTGGAGCTCACGCCCTATGACCTGACGCGAGCGAGGATTGTGTTCCGCTCCAAGTGAGTGGAAACCGGATTACGGAAAATTAGGAGTCAACCATGAAAGTAATGGCATCGGTTAAGCGGATCTGCCGCAACTGCAAAGTTATCAAACGTCACGGCGTGGTGCGCGTCATCTGCACCGACCCGCGTCACAAGCAGCGTCAAGGCTAACCCGGGTTAGCGACTACGCAACGGATTTATTCAAGGAACAGTCATGGCCCGTATTGCTGGCATTAACATTCCGCCGCATCAGCACGCCGAGATCGGCCTGACCGCCATTTTTGGCATCGGTCGTACGCGCGCTCGCAAGATCTGCGAAGCGGCAAACGTACCCTTTGACAAGAAGGTCAAGGATCTGAGCGACGCTGAACTGGAACGCGTCCGCGAACATGTCGGTGTGTTCACGGTCGAAGGCGATCTTCGTCGTGAAGTGCAGCTCTCGATCAAGCGTTTGATCGACCTGGGAACCTACCGCGGCATGCGTCACAAGCGCGGTCTGCCCGTGCGCGGCCAGCGTACCCGCACCAACGCCCGCACCCGCAAGGGCCCGCGTCGTGCTGCTGCGTCCCTGAAGAAATAATCGAGGAACTGGATTATGGCGAAAGCTTCCACCAGCGGCGCTTCGCGCGTGCGCAAAAAGGTCAAGAAGAACGTCTCGGACGGCATCGCGCACGTTCACGCTTCGTTCAACAACACCATCATCACCATCACCGACCGTCAAGGCAACGCCCTGTCGTGGGCCACGTCGGGCGGTGCTGGCTTCAAGGGTTCGCGCAAGTCGACCCCGTTCGCCGCGCAGGTCGCCGCTGAAACGGCCGGCCGCGTTGCGCTCGAGTACGGCATCAAGACGCTGGAAGTGCGCATCAAGGGCCCCGGCCCCGGCCGCGAATCGTCGGTGCGCGCCCTGAATGCCCTCGGCATCAAGATCTCGAGCATTGCCGACATCACGCCGGTGCCGCACAACGGCTGCCGTCCGCCGAAGCGTCGTCGTATCTAAAGGGAATCCACATGGCACGTTATATTGGACCCAAATGCAAGCTCTCGCGCCGCGAGGGCACCGACCTGTTCCTGAAGAGCGCCCGCCGTTCGCTGGACTCCAAGTGCAAGCTGGATTCCAAGCCCGGCCAGCACGGCCGCACTTCGGGCGCCCGCACCTCCGACTACGGCCTGCAGCTGCGTGAAAAGCAGAAGCTTAAGCGTATGTACGGCGTGCTGGAAAAGCAGTTCCGCAAGTACTTCGCCGAAGCCGAGCGCCGTCGCGGCAACACCGGCGAGACCCTGATCCAGCTGCTGGAATCGCGCCTGGACAACGTCGTCTACCGCATGGGCTTCGGCTCCACGCGCGCCGAAGCCCGCCAGCTGGTGAGCCACCGCGCCATCGAGCTGAATGGCCACACCGCCGACATCGCCTCGATCCTGGTCAAGGCCGGCGACGTGATCTCGGTCCGCGAAAAGGCCAAGAAGCAGGCCCGCATCAAGGAATCGCTCGACCTGGCCGCCAGCATCGGCATCCCCCAATGGGTGGAAGTCGACGCGGCCAAGATGACCGGCACCTTCAAGTCGGCTCCCGACCGCGCTGACGTCGCCCGCGACATCAACGAATCGATGGTCGTCGAACTGTACTCGCGTTGATCGACGTGGAGCCGTCCCCGGCGGCGCGCCGCAAGGCGTTTTTCCGGGCGGCGGCTTCCGAGTCCGCATTTGCAAGTCCCGCAGCAGCCCGCTTCCGCGCCAGTACGGCGGAGCGGGCTTTGCGGTTCGTGGCGGCGGTGTTGCTCTCATGGCGCCGCGCGCCGCGCTTTTCCCGCTTTACCTGTCCATCAGCCTTATCGGTGTAACGAGCCGAGGGTATTGAAAAGGAACACAGTACATGTCCACTCAAGGTTTTCTGAAGCCGCGCTCCATTGAAGTCGAACCGATCGGCACGCACCATGCCAAGATCGTGATGGAGCCCTTCGAGCGTGGCTACGGCCATACGTTGGGCAACGCCCTGCGCCGCATCCTGCTGTCTTCGATGACCGGCTACGCGCCGACCGAAGTGCAGATGACCGGCGTGGTGCACGAGTATTCGACCATCCCGGGCGTGCGCGAAGATGTCGTGGACATCCTGCTGAACCTGAAGGGCGTGGTCTTCAAGCTGCACAACCGCGACGAAGTGACCCTGGTCCTGCGCAAGAGCGGCGCCGGCACCGTGCTGGCCAGCGACATCGAGCTGCCGCACGACGTCGAGATCATCAACCCCAACCACGCCATCTGCAACCTGACCGACGCCGGCAAGGTGGAAATGCAGATCAAGGTCGAGAAGGGCCGCGGCTACGTGCCGGGCAACGTGCGCGCGCTGTCGGAAGACCGCACCCACACTATCGGCCGCATCGTGCTGGACGCCTCGTTCAGCCCGGTCCGCCGCGTGAGCTACGCCGTGGAAAGCGCGCGCGTGGAACAGCGCACCGACCTGGACAAGCTGGTGCTGGACATCGAAACCAACGGCGTGATCTCGCCCGAGGAAGCGGTGCGCCAGTCGGCCCGCATCCTGATGGACCAGATCTCGGTCTTCGCCGCCCTGGAAGGCGCCGGCGACTCGTACGAAGCCCCGGTGCGCGGCACGCCGCAGATCGATCCGGTGCTGCTGCGCCCGGTCGACGACCTGGAGCTGACGGTGCGTTCGGCCAACTGCCTGAAGGCCGAGAACATCTACTACATCGGCGACCTGATCCAGCGTACCGAGAACGAGCTGCTCAAGACTCCGAACCTGGGCCGCAAGTCGCTCAACGAAATCAAGGAAGTGCTGGCCGCGCGCGGCCTGACCCTGGGCATGAAGCTGGAAAACTGGCCGCCCCTGGGCCTGGAGCGTCCGTAAGGCATGCGGGGGGCGCGTTCGCGCGCTTCCCGCCTTGCCGGGCGCGTGCCGCCCGGCAAGGCGAAACCGTCGTAAAATGCACCGTTTTTTCACCGGACCGCGGCCTTTTCCAGGCCGATAGAAGAGCCGGCAACCCGATGGCGGAAACGCCGTCCTTAGATTCAAAGGAAACTTATCATGCGTCACCGTAATGGCTTGCGCAAGCTCAACCGCACCAGCAGCCACCGTCTCGCCATGTTCCGCAACATGGCCGTTTCGCTGATTACCCACGAAGCGATCAAGACCACGCTGCCGAAGGCGAAGGAACTGCGCCGCGTCATCGAACCCCTGATCACGCTGGGCAAGGAGCCCACCGTTGCGAACAAGCGCCTGGCGTTTGCCCGCCTGCGCGACCGCGACGCCGTGGTGAAGCTGTTTGCCGAAATCGGTCCGCGCTATGCGAACCGCAACGGCGGCTACACCCGCGTGCTGAAGATGGGCTTCCGCCAGGGCGACAACGCTCCCATGGCTTTCATGGAGCTGGTCGACCGCCCGGAAGTCGATGAAGCCGCTGAGGACAGCGCCGCCGAGTAAGACTCGCAGCGAGATAAGCAAAAGGGCGGGCCTTCGGGCCCGCCTTTTTTTCGCCAGGCGGGCCGGGCGCTGCGCCGGACGGCGGCCGCCGCCATGGCCCGGGCGCGCGGGTTCAGGACGCGTGCAGTTCCTCGCGCAGCGCCTGGGCGGTGCGCGCAAGCGTCTCGGCGTCGGGCTGGGGCGGCATGGTGAACGTGAGGTCCTTCTGCACGATGTACTGGGTCGAGGTGACGTCCTGCGGATGGTGCATGGGGATCACGTGGGCGTGAGCATGGGCCACGTGGATGCCCGTGAAGGCAAAGCCCACGCGCTCGACCTGGTAGAGACGCTTCATGTGGCGCGCCAGCCGCTGTCCGAGATTGACGATGCGGCCCGCGAGGTCGGCGGGCATGTCCTCGAAATAGGGATAGTGCTGCTTGGGAATGATGAGCGCGTGGCCCGGGCGCACCGGGTGGATGTCGAGAAACGCCATGAGCCGGTCGTCTTCGTGGATCATGTGGACGTCCAGCTCGTGGCGTGCCATGCGGCAGAACAGACAGGTATCGGACATGCGGGCCTCGGCATGATGAAAGAAACGGCCTCGCCCGGCGGCGCAAGGCAGGGCGGCAATACCGATAAAATACTCCCAGTTACATCCTGCGCGGCCATATCCGGGAGGCGACATGTTGCGAGATGACGACGTTGTGCTGATGGTCAGCAATGCGCCCGACCTGCTTCTCGCCAAGCGCATCGCGCATGTGCTGGTCGAGGAAGGCCTGGCGGCGTGCGTGAACCTCGGCGCGCCCTGCCTGTCCATCTACGAGTGGAAGGGCACGGTGGAAGGGGCGGAGGAAATCCCCATGCACATCAAGACCACGCACGGACGCCATGCGGCGGCCGTGGCGCGGCTGGCGCAGATGCACCCTTACGAAGTGCCCGAGATCATCGTGCTGCCTGTCATCGGCGGCGCCGCGCCTTACCTGGATTGGGTGCGTGAACAAACGGCCGACAGGCCGCAACAGAGAGACTGATGCCGCAACCCGTTGGTATGCCCGGCGTTTCTGCCGGGATCGTCGCGATGGCCGCTCGCATCCGTTCCGGATTGCCCGCCGCGCTGGCGCTGTTGATGCTGCTGCTGGCCTGCGCCGCGCCGGTCCGCGCCGAGCAGGAGTTCCTGGAGCCCGACAAGGCCTTTGCGTTCAGCGCCTCGATGGCCGCCCCGGACGCGCTGGAGCTGCATTACCGCGTCGCGCCGGGGTATTACCTGTACCGCGAACGTTTCGGCATCACCATCAGCCCGGCGGGCGCGGCGCGGCTGGGAGAGCCGGCATATCCCCAGGGCGAGGTGAAATACGATCCCACGTTCGAGAAGGACATGGAGGTCTACCACCGGGACGTGGCGGTGCGCGTGCCGCTGATGCCGGGCGGCCAGGCGTTCACGCTGACCGTGACGAGCCAGGGCTGCGCCGACGCGGGCCTGTGCTATCCGCCGCAGGACCACAGCGTGCGGCTGACGCCGGCCGCCGGGGGCTACGCGCTGGCCGATGGCGCCGCGCCGGCCTCGGGCGCGGGCCCGGGCTGGGCGCGCTGGCGGAGGCGGGCGACACGGGGCTGGCCGCCGCGCTTGCGGGCATGGGCTGGGCCAAGACCGCTGGCGTGTTCCTGGTGCTGGGCGTGCTGCTGGCGTTCACGCCCTGCGTGCTGCCCATGATTCCCATTCTTTCCACCATCGTCGTGGGCGATGCGGCCGCGCGGCCCTCGCGCTGGCGCGGTTTCGGGCTGGCGGCCGCCTATGTGCTCGGAATGTCGGTGGTCTACACCGCCCTGGGCGTGGCGGCGGCCTGAGCGGCGCCGGGCTGGCCGCATGGCTGCAGACGCCCTGGATACTCGGCCTGTTCGCGGCGTTGCTGGCCATCCTGGCGCTGGCCATGTTCGACGCCTTCACGTTCCAGATGCCGGCCGCGGTGCAGGCCCGGCTTGCGCGGACGTCTTCGCGCATTCCCGGCGGGCGCCATACCGGCGCGCTGCTCATGGGCGCGCTGTCGGCGCTCATCGTGGGGCCTTGCGTGGCCGCTCCGCTGGCCGGGGCGCTGCTGTATATCTCGCAGACCGGCGACGTGGTGCTGGGGCGCGGCGGCGCTGTTCGCGCTGGCCTGGGGCATGGGGCGTGCCCCTCTTGCTCGTGGGGGCGTCGTCCGGCGCGCTGCTGCCCAGGGCCGGTCCGTGGATGGAGGGCGTAAAGCGCCTGTTCGGCATGCTGCTGCTGGCGACGGCGTGGTGGATGCTGATTCCGGTGGTGCCCGTGTGGGTGCAGATGTGCGGCTGGGCGTTCCTGGCCATCGTGGCCGCCGTGATGCTGCGCGCCTTCGATGCGCTGCCGGCGGCGGTTTCGAACACGCTGTGCGCGTTGCCGCGTCCCTTGAACACGTTCATCTTGCCCAGGAAGTCGGCCACGAACAGGTTGGCGGGGCGTTCGTACAGCGTGTCCGGCGAGCCCACCTGCTGCACGATGCCGTCGTTCATGATGGCCATGCGGTCGGCGATGGCCAGCGCCTCTTCCTGGTCGTGGGTGACGAAGATAGTGGTCAGGCCGAGCCGCTGCTGCAGCGCGCGGATTTCCTCGCGCACTTCGACGCGCAGCTTGGCGTCCAGGTTGGACAGCGGCTCGTCCAGCAGGAATACCTTGGGCTCGATGGCCAGGGCGCGCGCGATGGCCACGCGCTGCTGCTGGCCGCCCGAAAGCTGGCGCGGGTAGCGGTCGCGCAGCTCGGTCATGCGCACCATGTCGAGCACGCGGCGGATCTTGCCGTCGCGTTCCGCCCTGGGCACCTTGTGCATCTCCAGGCCGAACGCCACGTTCTCGGCCACGGTCATGTGCGGGAACAGGGCATNTCCTCCCACCGACGCACGATCACGTCCACGTACTTCGGGTCGAGTTCGATCAGTCGCGCAGAGCGGCCTGACTTCTCGGCAGCAATCAGCGTGGTTCCAGAGCCACCGAACGGGTCGAGCACCACGTTGCCCGGGCGGCTCGAATTGCGGATCGCCCGCTCGACCAGCTCGACCGGTTTCATGGTCGGATGCAGATCGTTCTTCTGCGGCTTCTTGATGCTCCAGACATCCCCCTGGTCGCGGTCACCACACCAGTGGCGTGTCGCCCCCTCGGGCCATCCGTAGAGGATCCTCGCGGCGCGCCGCCGGATCGGCCAGCGTGGCGCGCAGGCGCATGAACTCGGCCACGGAACCGTCGGCGTCGGCGGGTATGCGCAGGTAGCGGAAAGGCTCCGAGGCATTGTTGCGCACGCCGGCCAGGAACACCTGCGCGCCGTCCAGCTCCACGGGCAGCATGTAGTTCTGGAATTCGTGCGCCTGGCCCGCATCGTCGATCAGGCGGTACTCCACGCTGGGTCCCACGTTGCGCAGGTTTTCGTTCTTCTTGCCGGCCGCGCTGCCCGCCACGGAGGCCACGTGGTCGGCAAAGCTCTGGTTGCCGCCCTTGGGCGCGCCCCCGCTCAGGTCCTCCACGTTGATGGGACGCAGCCCGGTGATTTCCACGCGCATGCTGCGCTGGCCGGCGGCGGTGCTGGCCGTGACCTCGCTGGTCTTGCCCACCGCGCCATCCACGCTGAAGGTCTGGCCGCCGCTGCCCACCAGCGGATAACCCAGCAGCTTCACGGTGCTGCCGCCGTCGTCGAAGCTGGACTGGTACACCGTCATGCCCTTGTACCGCAGCGGCTCGTTTACCTCGATGGTCGACGCGAAGGTTTTGCCCGTCTCCGGATCCGTCACCTCCACCTCGCTGGCGAAACGGCTGGGCATGCCGGTGGAGTAGTAATCGACGACGAACTTCTTGAGCTTGAGCAGGAACGGCAGCGGCTGCACCAGCGCGCCGTCGCCCACCATGACCACGGCGCTGCTCACCTGGCTGTTTTCGGGCACCAGCACGCTGGCGCGGAAGCTGGGGTTGTTCACCGACAGCCGGCCGCTTTCGGGCACCTCGGAAATCAGCATGTTCTCCACGATGGGCCGCTTCCCGCCGAACATCACCTGCAGCCGCACGGGCAGCTCGCTGTCGAGCAGCCCGCCGATGCAGATGATGACCAGCGCCGAGTGGGCGAAGATGTAGCCCAGCCGGTTGGCGCTGCCCTTCTTGGCGGCGAGCATCACGCCGTTCTCGTCCCTGCGCTCGCGCACCGCGTAGCCCATGCGCGCCAGCAGGCCCTTGAGCCCGGCGACGGTTTCGGGCACCGTCCCCGGCACGCTGGTCTGCACGCGGTGCGGAAAAGCGCCCAGGCTGCTCGCGCGCACGTGCTCGCGAAACGACTTCGCGTCGCGCAGCATCTTGGGCGCATTGCGGATCAGGCACACCGAGGTGGACACCACCAGGAAGCCCATGATGAGCAGGAACCACCAGCTGTTGTAGACGTGCCAGATGGAGAACTTGTCGAACACTTCGTACCAGAACGGGCCGAACTGGTCGATGTAACTGCTGCTGGCGCGGTTTTGCGGCAATACCGTCCCGACCAGGCTGGCCAGGCAGATGAAGACGAGCAGGCTGACGGCAAAGCGCATCGACCCCAGCAGCTCGAAGAAATCGTGGGGCAGCGTGCGCAGGGAGAGGCGGGAAGATGTGTGGGTCGAATTCATGAAAAAAGGGGGGCCGCGCCATCGGCTTCCCCCCTCGTAGACAGCGCGCGGGCCCGGCGGGTTCCTTGCGCCCCGGTAAGTGGACGCGGCCCGGCCGCGCGCGTTGCGGACATGCGCCTAGCGCAGGCCGGCCGCGTAATCGGCCACGGCCTTGATGTCGGCGTCCGACATGCGATCGGCGATATCGTGCATGGGCGCGCTGTTGGCCCGGTCTCCGCTGCGGAACAGCTTGAGCTGCTCTTCGATATAGGCGGGGAACTGGCCCGCCAGGCGGGGATATTGGCCCGGAATGCCGGCGCCATTGGCAGAATGGCATGCCGCACAGGCGGGCACATTGCGTTCGGGCAAGCCGCCGCGCCAGATCTTTTGACCCAGGTCAACCAGCTTCTCGTAGCCGGCGGAGGCCGGCTCCTTCAGCGGCTGCTGGGCCAGGTACAGGGCAACGTTCTGGATGTCGGCGGGCGTGAGATTCTGCGCCATGGCCGTCATGGGAGTGGGATTGCCTTCCGGGCCGTTGCGCAGCGGCGTCTTGGCGCCCTGCTTGAGCTGGAAATCGGTGAGCTGCTTGGCCAGGTATTCGTGCGACTGGGCCGCAAGATTGGGATTGGCCGGAATGGTGCTGCTGCCCCCGGCGCCATGACAGGACGCACAGGCGACTATCCCGCGCGAAGCGTCTCCCTGCTCGAACAATTGACCGCCCTTGGCGGCATCCGGTTTGGCCGGGCCGGGCGGCGCGTCGGCGGCAAAACCGGGGGAAAGGGCAGCAGCGCCGAGCAACAGCCCGCTCGCTATCAACATCCGGGACAGCACACGCTTCATGTATACCTCGACGAACGCATCGATCAAGGCGCAAAAAGGCGCCCATGCCTGCCCGCACACCCTGGAAAGCCGTAACGAACCTGCTGCAGCTGCCTTGCCCGCAAGGCCGTCGGCGGGAGCCCTCCCGCAATCCAGGCGCTTGCCACGCGACAAAACAGACGGCTCCGCGCACGGGGACCACTGTTGCAAACGCCGGATTATACAATAGGGCTCGAAACCAACCGTATCCGAAGCCCTCCGTGTCCCTCCTGCACCGCGCCTCTTTCCTCACTTCCGCTGCCCGCCTGGACCAGCTTCCGGCCCCCGGCGCGCCGGAAGTCTGCTTCGTGGGCCGCTCCAACGCCGGCAAGTCCACGGCCATCAACGTGCTGTGCAACCAGCGCCGTCTCGCCTTCTCCAGCAAGACGCCGGGGCGCACGCGGCTGATCAACATGTTCAGCCTGCCCGACCCGCTCGACCCGCAGGCCGCGCTGGGCTACCTGGTCGACCTGCCGGGCTACGGCTACGCGTCCGTCGCGCGCGACGAAAAAGAAAAATGGGCCGACATCCTGGGCGGCTATCTGCGCGACCGCGCGTCGCTGGCCGGCGTGGTGCTGCTCATCGACATCCGCCGCGGCGTCACCGAGCTCGACCGCCGCCTGGCCAACTTCATCGCCCCCACCGGCCGCCCGGTGCTGGCCCTGCTCACCAAGGCCGACAAGCTGCCCTACGGCCAGCGCGTGCGCGCCATCTACGCCGTCCGCAAGGAACTCGCGGACATCGGCGCGCTGCACACCGTGCCGTTCTCGGCCACCGAGCGCATCGGCCTCGAAGAGGCCGCCAACCATATCGAGAACTGGATATCCCCGAAGGTCGTACCATGAACCCGCAGATCATCACTCCCGAATTCCCGGTTTCCCGCCCGCGCCGCCTGCGCCGCGACGCCTTCACCCGCCGGCTGGTGCGCGAGAATGCGCTCTCGGTGGACGATCTGATCTACCCCGTCTTCGTGGCCGAGGGTACGGGCCTGCGCCAGCCGGTGCCGTCGCTGCCCGGCGTGGTGCGCTACTCGCCCGACACCCTCATGGCGGTCGCCGAGGAATGCGTGTCGCTGGGCATTCCGGTACTGGCGCTGTTCCCCGCCATCGAGCCCTCGCTCAAGACGCCGGACGGCATCGAAGCCACCAACCCCGAGGGGCTGATCCCGCGCGTGGTCCGCGAACTCAAGCAGCGCTTTCCCGAGCTGGGCGTGCTGTGCGACGTGGCGCTGGACCCCTACACCAGCCACGGCCAGGACGGCGTCATCGACGACAACGGCTACGTGATCAACGAACCCACGGTCGAGATCCTGGTCAAGCAGGCCCTGGTGCAAGCGGCCGCCGGTGTGGACATGGTCGCCCCCAGCGACATGATGGACGGCCGCATCGGCGCGATCCGCCAGGCGCTCGAGGAAAACGGCCACATCCACACCCGCATCATGGCCTACTCCGCCAAGTACGCCAGCGCGTTCTACGGCCCCTTCCGCGATGCCGTCGGCTCCGCCGCCAACCTGGGCAAGTCCAACAAAATGGCCTACCAGATGGATCCGGGCAACCTCGACGAGGCGCTGCGCGAAGTGGCGGCCGACCTCCAGGAAGGCGCGGACATGGTCATGGTCAAGCCGGGCATGCCCTACCTGGACGTTCTGCGCCGCGTGAAAGACGCTTTCCGCGTGCCCACCTTCGCCTACCAGGTCAGCGGCGAATACGCCATGATCAAGGCCGCCGCCGCCAACGGCTGGCTGGACCATGACAAGGTCATGATGGAAGCGCTGCTCGCCTTCAAGCGCGCGGGCGCGGACGGCATCCTCACCTATTTCGCCATCGAGGCCGCCAAGCTGTTGAAGCAGCCGCGCTGAGATACTGAGGCGCCGAGCCGCGGCGGCGCGCCAGACCCGAGCCAGACCGGCGTCCGGCGCGCCG
>NZ_LHSJ01000020.1:34179-43957 GCF_001270295.1 Achromobacter sp. DMS1
CGCCGTTTCGCCGAGCGCAACAGTCCGGCCGGCATGGACCGCCAGCCCTTGCAGACCGCGGCCGAACGCGCGCTGGAAACCTTTGCCTCGGGCGGGTTGCAGGCGGTGGCGGCTTTCCTGCAGGCCAATACGCCGGCCGCCGACCTGGAGCGCGCCGCCGACGTGGTCATCCGCCTCATCGGCGCCAGCATGAACGAAATCCGCGCCATCGAGCGCGAACGCGCGGGCCTGCCGCCCGTGCCCGATGCCGGGCCGCAGGCCGACCAGGCGGCGACGTGGTCGCGGCTGGCGGTGGCGGCCCTGTCGGACCTGGCCGTGTATCCGGCGCCCGTGTTCCTGTCGCTGGCCGACTTCCAGCACGTGCAGGCCAGCGTGTTCCAGGTCAGCCGCACGCCGGGCAAGAAAGCGGTGTACCTGGGCAGCCTGCTGCTGGTGCTGGGCGTGTTTGCGATGTTCTATATTCGGGACCGGCGCGTCTGGGTGTGGATCAGGCCCGAGGGCGGCGGCAGCGGCATCCTGGCGGCCATGACTTCGCAGAAGCGTACACTGGACTTCAATCAAGAATTCGAGCGCTTCAAGCAGGCATTGCTGCGCCAGAACCGGACGGAAGGCTGATTTATGTCCACGACCACCACCTCTTCGTTTTCCACACCGGAATCCCAATGGCCGCAAGGCCTGTCCGAAACCGGCGACGGCCGGGCGCGGCGCGGCCGGCCCGACTGGACGGATCTCGTCTTCTTCCTGCTGCTGGCGGCGGGCGCGGGCTACGCGCTGGTCCATTACAGCGGCGCCATGGACTACTACGAGAAGACGATTCTCTGCGCGGCCGTGCCCGTGGCGGCCTGGATGGGTTGGCTGTGGCGCCCGCTGCGCCGGCTCATGATCGCCTGTGCGCTGTCGGCGGGGCTGGCGGTCATGCTCTACGGCAATGACCTGGGCCGCGCCGAACAGGTGTTCTTCCTGAAATACCTGTTTTCGTCGCAGTCGGCCATTCTGTGGATGAGCGCGCTCTTCGCGCTGGCTACGGTGTGCTACTGGATCGGCGTGTTCAGCCCCACGGCGGCCTGGCTGGGCACGGCGCTGACCTGGGGGGCGGTGTTCGCGGGCCTGACCGGGCTGCTGGTGCGATGGCGCGAAGGTCATCTCATGGGGCCGGATCTCGGCCACATTCCCGTAAGCAACCTGTACGAAGTTTTCGTGCTGTTTTCGCTGATCACGGCGCTGTTCTACCTCTACTACGAGCGCAAGTACGCCACGCGCGCGCTGGGCGGCTTCGTGCTGCTGGTGGTGACCTCGGCCGTGGTGTTCCTGCTGTGGTATTCGTTCACGCGCGATGCGGGCCAGATCCAGCCCCTGGTGCCCGCCCTCAAGAGCTGGTGGATGAAGCTGCACGTGCCGGCCAACTTCATCGGCTACGGCACCTTCTCGCTGGCCGCCATGGTGGGCTTTGCCTACCTGGTCAAGCAGCACGGCAATACGGCTTCCTGGGCCCGGCTGGCGCCGCTGTTCGTGCTGGGCGTGCTGCTTTGCGCCGAGCCCATGGTGTTCCGCACCGACGGCCTTTCGGCCACGTGGATGCTGTATTTCGGCATCGGCGCGGTGATCGTGGGCGCCATCCTGCTGGGGCGCCGGCGCATCGCGGCCGCGCTGCCTTCGCTGGAAGTGCTGGACGACATCATGTACCGCGCCATCGCGGTCGGTTTCGCGTTCTTTACCGTGGCGACCATCCTGGGCGCGCTGTGGGCCGCCGACGCCTGGGGCGCCTACTGGCAATGGGATCCGAAGGAAACCTGGGCGCTCATCGTGTGGCTGAACTATGCCGCCTGGCTGCACATGCGGCTCATCAAGGGGCTGCGAGGCGCCATGGCGGCCTATTGGGCGCTGACGGGCCTGCTGATCACCGGCTTTGCGTTTCTGGGCGTGAACATGTTCCTGTCGGGGCTGCACTCCTACGGGCAGCTCTGACCGCGGGCCCCGGGGCGGCGGCCCCGGCTACGGCAGGGTCGATTCGCCGCGGTACAGGTCGCGCGGGGTTTCGCGCTGGCGAACCAGGTAGAACCTGCCGTCGTCGACCATGACCTCGGCGGGCCGGCCGCGCGTGTTGTAGTTGCTGGCCATGGTCATGCCGTAGGCGCCGGCCGATTCGATGGCCAGCACGTCGCCTTGCTGCAGGTCGAGCACCCGGCCGCGGGCAAGCCAGTCGGCGCTTTCGCACACGGGGCCGACCAGATCGTATGGGTTGCACGCCTTGGCGCCCGGGCGGGGCCGTACCGGCAGCACCCCGTGCCAGGCTTCGTAGAGGGCCGGGCGCAGCAGGTCGTTCATGGCCGCGTCCACGATGGCGAAGTTGCGCGCCTCGCCGTGCTTGAGGTATTGCACGGTGGTCAGCAGCACGCCGGCGTTGCCGATGAGCGAACGGCCGGGCTCGAGCACCAGCTCCAGATGATCCAGCCCGCGCGCGCGCAGCCGGTCGAGCACCGGGGCCAGCAGGTGGCGCGGCGAGGGCGGGGTTTCGTTCGAGTAGCGGATGCCCAGCCCGCCCCCCAGGTCGAGATGCCCGATGCGGATGCCGTCGGCGGCCAGCGCGTCGATCAGGTCGAGCAGCTTGTCCAGGGCGTCGAGATAAGGGCTGATGTCGGTGAGCTGCGAGCCGATGTGGCAGTCCACGCCCGCGATGCGCAGGCCGGGCAGGGCGTGCGCCAGCCGGTAGGCGTCGCGTGCCTGGCCGATGGCGATGCCGAACTTGTTTTCCTTCAGGCCGGTGGAAATGTAGGGGTGGGTCTGGGGATCCACGTCCGGATTCACGCGCAGCGACACGGGCGCGACGCGGCCCATGTGCGAGGCCACGTCAGAGAGCCGCCGCAATTCGGCTTCGGATTCCACATTGAAGCATTTGACGCCGGCTTCCAGGGCCGCGCGCATCTCCCAGGCCTGCTTGCCCACGCCCGAGAACACGATGCGGGCGGGGTCGGCCCCCACGGCGAGCGCGCGCTCGAGCTCGCCGCCGGAGACGATGTCGAAGCCCGCGCCCAGCCGGACGAATTCCTTGAGCACGGCCAGGTTGGAATTGGCCTTCATGCCGTAGCACACCAGCACCTTGTGCGGGCCGATGGCCGAACGGTAGGTGTTCCAGGCGCCCTTGAGCGCGGCGCGCGAATACACGTAGAGAGGGGTTCCCAGCAGCGCGGCCAGGTGGTCCAGCGGGACATCCTCCGCATACAGAACGCTGTTGCGGTACTGGAAGTAGGGAGAGCCCGCCGGCTGGGGCAGCGCTGCCAGGGGCGGATTCATGGCAGCACCGGCGCGGGGGGAATGCTGGTGGTCTTGTGCTGCTGGGTGCGCGCCGGCGGCTTGCCGTCGGGCGTGGGCATGTACAACGGGCCCTTATACCCGCAAGCCGCGACCATGCCAGCGGTTGCAAGCGTGGCTACAATGCGAAGAGCCATGCGGCGAAATGCCATGTGGGACACTGGGAACTCCGTAATTCTTGCAGGCTCGATTATGACCGAATCCGAATTTCTTGCGTTGATCGACCAGGTGCTGGAAAGCATCGAAAGCCAGGCCGACGACTGGGCGGCTTCGCTCGACGTCGATGTGGAAACCAGCCGCAGCGGCAACGTGCTGACGCTGGTATTCGAGGACGGTACCCACGTCGTGGTGAACAGCCAGGCAGCCGTGCAGGAGCTCTGGGTGGCGGCGCGCAGCGGCGGCTTTCACTACCGCTATGACGGCAAGCACTGGAACGACACGCGCGGCGGCCCGCCGCTGCCGGACGCGCTGTCGCAGATCTGCTCCGAGGCCGCGGGCGTCCCCGTCACCGTGCGCCTGTAGCCGCCCGCTTGCTGGCGTCCGGCAGGCGCCTCCAAAGCCGAAGGCCGGTTCCCGGGAACCGGCCTTTGCGCATCCGCCTTCCGGAACGCCGTCACCGGGAAACGGTTGCGGCGCCGCCTTTTCTTCAGAACGGAATCTTCTGCGACCAGGAAGAGGCTTCGCCGCCCACTCTCGCCCCGGGCGCCACCTTGATGCGGTTGTCCTCGTTGCCGGCGCCGCTCGTCAGGCCATTGAGGAACTCGCCCAGCGTGTCGGCTTCCGGCAGGCCCAGGCGCGCGACGGCCTGGCCGGGCGGGAACTCCGAGAAATAGTATTCGCCGTTTTCCACGAGCAGGCCGTCGGGGCGCGGGCGCTGCTTGTCTTCAGGCACGCCCTTGAGCGCTTCTTTCATGAAGTCCACCCAGATCGGCATGGCCACTCCGCCGCCGGTTTCGCGCGAGCCCAGGGATCTGGGCTGGTCGAAGCCCAGCCAGGCGGTGGCCACCAGGCTGGGGGTGTAGCCGGAGAACCAGGCGTCCACCGATTCGTTGGTGGTGCCGGTCTTGCCGGCGATGTCGCTGCGCTTGAGCAGCACGCGGGCGCGGGCTGCCGTGCCGTAGGTGGCCACGCCGCGCAGGATGTCGTCCATGACCCAGGCCGTGCGCGGGTCGATGGCCCGGGCCGTGGCGTCGCCGGCCACCACGGGCTTGGATTGCATGATGACCTTGCCGCTGCTGTCGGTGACGCGGTCGATCAGGTAGGGCGTGACACGGTAGCCGCCGTTGGCGAACACCGCATAGGCGCCCGCGAGCTGCAGGGGCGTGACCGAGCCCGCGCCCAGCGCCAGCGGCAGCACGGCCGGCTGGCGCGCCTTGTCGAAGCCGAAGCGGGTGAGGTAGTCCTGCGCGTATTGCGGGCCGATGGCTTGCAGGATGCGGATCGACACCATGTTCTTCGACTTGTACAGCGCCTGGCGCAGCGTCAGCATGGGCTCGTACTGGTTGCCGTAGTTCTTGGGCGCCCAGGCTTTGGAGCCGGTCTGCTCGGCCGTGAGCATGAAGGGCTGGTCGGAGATCTGCGTGGCGGGCGTGAGGCCGCGCTCCAGCGAGGCGGCGTAGATGAAGGGCTTGATGTTGGAGCCCGGCTGCCGCCATGCCTGCGTGACGCGGTTGAAATTGCCGCGATAGAAGTCGAAGCCGCCGACCATGGCGTGGATGGCGCCGTCCTGCGGCGAGAGCGCCACGAACGCGGCCTGCACCGCCGGCAGGTTGATGATTTCCCAGTTGTCGCCGAACTTGCGGATGTAGACAACCGAGCCGCGCTTGATGCGCTTCTCGGGCTTGGCCTTGTCGTTCAGCGCGCGTGCGACCACGCCCAGCACCTTCTTGTCGGTGATGGTGATGATCTCGCGCGAGCTGCGCGCCAGCCTGACCTCGGTGGGGCTGGCCGAGAGCACCACGGCGGTGAGCAGGTCGCCGCTGTCGCTGAACTTGTCGAACACGCCGTCCAGGAAGTCGTCCAGCGCCTGTGCGTTGTTCTCGATGCCGGCGGGCAGGTCGAGCTGTTCCTCGGGGCCGGGGTAGGGGGCGCGGCGGGTGTAGTCGAGCACGCCTTCGCGCACGGCGCGGTAGGCCGCCTCCTGTTCCTTGGACTGGACCGTGGTGTAGATATTGATGCCGCGCGAATAGACGTTGTCCTGGTACACGTTGTACAGGAGCTGGCGCGCCAGTTCGGCCACGTATTCGCCGTGGATGGCGTAGCCGCCGGCCGGCGTGCCCTCGGCCGACTTCATGACGATGGGCTGGGCCAGCGCCTGCTGGTATTCGGCGTCGGTGAGGTAGCCGAGCTGGTGCATGCGGTTGAGCACGTAGCGCTGGCGCAGCTCGGCACGGGGACGGTTGGCGATCGGGTTGAAGCGCGAGGGGGCCTTGGGAATGCCGGCCAGCATGGCGGCCTCGGCGGGGGTGATCTCGGACAGCGGCTTGCCGAAATAGGTGCGCGAGGCGGCCGCGAAGCCGTAGGCGCGGTGGCCCAGGTAGATCTGGTTCATGTAGAGCTCAAGAATCTGGTCCTTGGTGAGCTGGGACTCGATCTTGAACGTGAGCAGCAGTTCGTAGAACTTGCGCGAGTAGGTTTTTTCGGACGACAGGTAGAAGTTGCGCGCCACCTGCATGGTGATGGTGCTGGCGCCCTGGGACTTGGACATGCTGGTGATGTTGGCCAGCCCCGCGCGCACCACGCCCATCCAGTCGATGCCCCCATGCTGGTAGAAGCGGTCGTCCTCGGCGGCCAGCACGGCCGACTTCATGATGTCCGGGATTTCGTTGAAGCGCAGCACGTTGCGGCGTTCTTCGCCGAACTCGCCGATGAGGACCTTGTCGGCGGTATAGACGCGCAGCGGCACGCGCGGCCGGTAGTCGGTCATGGCGTGCAGGTCGGGCAGGTTGGGCCAGGCCAGCGCCAGCGCCATGCCGGCCAGCAGCACGCCGCACAGCGCAAGGCCGACACAGAGAATGCCGGCCTTTACGAAAAATCGCAGAAATGGCGAACCGCTCTTGGCGGGCTTGTCTTTCTTGGAGGAATTCTGGGGCTTACTCATCGCGGCGATTTTACGGGTATCTCAGGGCCGGCCCGGGAAGGGGCCTCCGGTTTCTGTAACAAGATCGTTCAGGGCGTGGCGCTCGGGCAACGGGCGGCAATGGGATAATGCCGGCATGAACTTTTCCGCCCATTCATGTCCGGACGACGGTCCGGACGCGGCGTCCGCCAGCGGAACGCCCGAAACCCCCTCTTGCGCGCCGGTTTGCGCGGGCAAGACCGCGACCCTGCCGCATGACCTGCCCGTGTTCCTGGTGGGCATGATGGGCGCTGGCAAGACGACCATAGGCCGTGGCCTGGCGCGCGCCCTGGGGCGCGAATTCATCGATCTGGACCATGAGCTGGAAGCACGTTGCGGCGTGCGGGTGCCGGTAATCTTCGAAATCGAGGGCGAGGCCGGCTTTCGCCGCCGGGAATCCGCCGCACTGGAAGAGTGTACCCAACGTCGGAACATAATTCTCGCCACCGGCGGGGGAGCCATCCTGGCGGAGGAGAACCGCCGCCGCCTGCGCGAGCGCGGCATCGTGGTGTACCTGCGCGCCAGCGTGGACGAACTGTTCCGCCGCACCTGCCGCGACCGCAACCGGCCCCTGCTGGCCACCGCCGACCCGCGCGGCACGCTGCGCGACCTGCTGGCCAGGCGCGAACCACTCTATAACGAGGTGGCCGACCTGGTGGTGGAAACCGGCACGGCGTCCATCCATACCCTGGTCAAGGGGCTGCTGCCGCAATTGCAAGCTTTCGAGAAGCACATATGAACGTCGTCGAGGTCGATACCCCCGGGGGAAGCTACCCCATCAACATCGGTCCGGGCCGCATGGACGCCCTGGACCAGTCCATTCCGGACGATGCCACGGCTATCGCGCTGGTCACCAATCCGACCGTGGCGGCCCTGTATGCCGAGCGCGCCGAGGCGGCGCTGGCCCGCGCCGGCAAGCGCGTGCTGCGCATCGAACTGCCCGACGGCGAGGCCCACAAAGACTGGCAGTCGCTGAACCTGATCTTCGACGCCCTGCTGGGCAACCGGCTGGACCGCCGCTGCGTGCTGGTGGCGCTGGGCGGCGGCGTCATCGGCGACATGACCGGCTTTGCGGCCGCGGTGTACATGCGGGGCGTGCGCTTCGTGCAGGCGCCCACCACGCTGCTGGCGCAGGTCGATTCCTCCGTGGGGGGCAAGACCGCCATCAACCACCCGCTGGGCAAGAATATGATCGGCGCCTTCTACCAGCCGCAGGCCGTCGAAATCGATACCGACGTGCTGGCCACGCTGCCCCCGCGCGAAGTGTCGGCCGGGCTGGCCGAGGTCATCAAGTACGGTCTCATCCTCGACGCGGAATTCTGGGCCTGGTGCGAAGCCAATGCCGCCAGGCTGCGCGAGCTGGATCCGCAGGCCATCGCCTACGCCATCCGCCGCTCCTGCGAACTGAAGGCGCAGGTGGTGGGCAAGGACGAGCGAGAATCCGGCCTGCGGGCCATTCTCAACCTGGGCCATACGTTCGGCCATGCCATCGAGGCGGGGCTGGGCTATGGCGAGTGGCTGCACGGCGAGGCCGTAGGCTGCGGCATGGTCCAGGCGGCCGAGCTGTCGGCCGAGGTGGCCGGGTTCCCGGCGGCCGACGTGGCGCGCGTGCCGCGCGCTGGTGCGGGCCATCGGCTGCCCCGTGACGGCGCCCGACCTGGGGGCGGACCGCTGGCTGGATCTCATGCAGGTGGACAAGAAAACCGAAGGCGGCCAGATCCGGTACGTGCTGATGAACCGCATCGGGCAGGCCGTTACGCGCGCGGCCCCCGATGCCGCCGTGCGCGCCGTCCTGGCCCGCACGACGGCGTAAACGGAGAGGGACGGCGTTGCAGATGAAAGAACTGGCTTCCTATGCATCGGATCCGTCCCGCACCCGGGGACGCCGCCATGCGGAACCCGCGCCCGAGAACCGCACCGAGTTCCAGCGCGACCGCGACCGCATCGTGCATTCCACCGCGTTCCGGCGCCTGGAATACAAGACCCAGGTGTTCGTGAACCACGAGGGCGACCTGTTCCGCACCCGGCTTACGCACAGCCTGGAGGTGGCGCAGATCGCGCGCACGTTGGCGCGCAACCTGGGACTGTCGGAAGACCTTACCGAAGCCATCTCGCTGGCGCACGACCTGGGTCATACGCCTTTCGGCCACGCCGGGCAGGACGAGCTCAATGCCTGCATGCGCGAGATGGCCCCGGAGGCGGGCGGCTTCGAACACAACCTGCAGAGCCTGCGCGTGGTGGACGAGCTCGAGGAGCGCTACGCCGAATTCAACGGGCTGAACCTCTGCTTCGAGACGCGCGAGGGCATCCTGAAGCATTGCTCGGCCGCCCACGCGCGTCAGCTCGGCGAGGTGGGCGAGCGCTTCCTGAACCGCACCCAGCCTTCGCTGGAGGCCCAGGTGGCGAACCTGGCCGACGAGATCGCCTACAACAACCACGACATCGACGACGGGCTGCGCTCGGGCCTGATCACCGTGGAGCAACTGCTGGAAGTGTCCATCTTCGAGCGGCACTATGCCGAGGTCCAGCGCCGGTATCCCGGCCTGGCGCCGCGCCGCGCGACTTCGGAAACCATACGGCGCATGATCAACACCCTCATCGTGGACCTGACCCGCACGTCGCTGGCGCGCATCCGCGAATACGCGCCGGCCTGCGCCGACGACGTGCGGCGCGCGCCGCCGCTGGCGGGGTTTTCCGAGCCGCTGCGGCGCGAGGCCGACGAACTCAAGCGGTTCCTGTTCGACAACCTGTACCGGCACTACCGCGTGCTGCGCATGACGGCCAAGGCGCGGCGGATCGTTCAGGCGCTGTTCGCCACCTTCCTGGACGATCCCCGGCTGCTGCCGCCCGATTACCGGCGCGAGGGCTTCAATGAGCAGGCCCGCGCCATTGCCGACTACATCGCCGGCATGACCGACCGCTACGCCATCCGCGAGCACCGCCGCCTGTTCGAAATGGGCTAGCCCGCGTTCAGCGGTGCGTGCGGTAGGGCTCGTCCTGGGGCACGAAGGTGGCTTCGGCGCAGGCGTCGCGCGTCCATTCCTGCATGGCCGGCAGCGCCAGCACAGCGTCCATGTAGCCGCGCACGGGGCCGGCCGCGGCCACGCCGTAGGTGACGAAGCGCGACACCACGGGGGCGTAGAAGGCATCCGCGATGGAAAACGCGCCGAACAGGAACGGCCCCTGCTGGCCGAATTCCGCGCGCGTGTCCTGCCAGATGGCCTGGATCCGGGAAATGTCCTGCACGGCGGCCTCGGGCAGGTCAATGCCGGCGAGCTTCGCCTCGATGTTCATGGGCAGCGCCTCGCGCAGCGCGGCAAAGCCGCTGTGCATCTGCGCAGCCAGCGCGCG
>NZ_LHSJ01000200.1:0-7822 GCF_001270295.1 Achromobacter sp. DMS1
CGCCCGTTTTCCCTCTGGCGCGGGGCTGGCCGGCAGGCTGCGCACCGCGGGCCGCGCACCGCGTGCGGCGGCGCGGCGGGCACCGGGCTTGTGCATCGGGCACCAGTTTGAACCGCGCCGCGCCGGCCTCGCCCGGCCCGCGCGGCGCGCGCCCGGCCCCGCCCTTTCCTATGGCGGGCGTCCCTGCGCATGCATCTGGCATGCGTTTTGCTTTTGGCTCCTCATCCGATGCGGAATCCGCCGCCGGCCCATCCTCTCCAGGAGTCAACATGAAACGCAGACTAGCCCTCAAGCAACTGACCGCCGCAAGCCTGTTGGCGCTGTCCGGCTGGATGCCGCACGCGCACGCCGCCGAAGACACGATCAAGGTCGGCATCCTGCATTCGCTGTCGGGCACCATGGCCATCTCGGAAACCTCGCTCAAGGACGTGGCGCTGATGACCATCGACGAGATCAACGCGCAGGGCGGCGTCATGGGCAAGAAGCTGGAGCCCGTGGTGGTGGACCCCGCTTCCAACTGGCCGCTGTTCGCCGAGAAGGCGCGCCAGCTGCTGTCGCAGGACAAGGTGGCGGTGGTGTTCGGCTGCTGGACCTCGGTGTCGCGCAAGTCCGTGCTGCCGGTATTCAAGGAGCTCAACGGGCTGCTCTTCTATCCCGTGCAATACGAAGGCGAGGAGCTGGAGAAGAACGTGTTCTACACCGGCGCCGCGCCCAACCAGCAGGCCATTCCCGCCGTGGAATACCTGATGAGCGAAGACGGCGGCGGCGCCAAGCGCTTCGTGCTGCTGGGCACCGACTACGTCTATCCGCGCACCACCAACAAGATCCTGCGCGCCTTCCTGCATTCCAAGGGCGTAAAGGACGAAGACATCCAGGAGGTCTACACGCCCTTCGGCCATGCCGACTACCAGACCATCGTGGCCAACATCAAGAAGTTCGCCACCGGCGGCAAGACGGCGGTGATCTCCACCATCAACGGCGACTCCAACGTGCCCTTCTACAAGGAGCTGGGCAACGCCGGACTGAAGGCCACCGACGTGCCGGTGGTGGCCTTCTCGGTGGGCGAGGAAGAGCTGCGCGGCGTGGACACCAAGCCGCTGGTGGGCCACCTGGCCGCCTGGAACTACTTCGAGTCGATCAAGAACCCGGCCAACGCCGCCTTCATCAAGAAATGGAAGGACTACGCCCGGGCCAAGAATCTCCCCAACGCCTCCACCGCCGTCACCAACGACCCCATGGAAGCGACCTACATCGGCATCCACATGTGGAAGCAGGCCGTGGAGCAGGCCAAGAGCACGGACGTGGACAAGGTGATCGCGGCCATGGGCGGCCAGAAATTCAACGCGCCCGACGGCTTCACCGTGGAAATGGACAAGACCAACCATCACCTGCACAAGCCGGTCTACATCGGCGAGATCAAGCCGGACGGCCAGTTCAACATCGTGTGGAAGACCAAGGGCCCCATCCGCGCCCAGCCGTGGAGCCCGTATATCCCCGGCAACGAAGGCAAACAGGGCCTCTGAGGCAAAGGGCAGCCATGCGCATCGCGGCAATCGCAGTCACTCTGCGCCATCTCCTGCTTGCCTGGCTGCTCCCGGGCGGCCTGTCCGGCCTGATCGCCAGCTTCCAGAAGGGCGGCCTGGGCGAAATCGTGGCTTCCTGGGTCGGCACCGGGCAGAACCAGCCGGTCAGCCCCGGCCAGCTCGGCCAGGTGCTGGAGCCTGGCATGGTGGACGAGCTGGCCGCCAAGACCGGGCAGGACCAGGATTCGGTGCTGGCTACGCTGTCGCAATTGCTGCCGCAACTGGTGGACCAGGCCACGCCCTCGGGGCAGGTCCAGGAAGGCCAGCAGGGTTTCAACCCCGCGGAACTGCTGGGCTCGCTGTCCAGCCTGTTCGGCAATCGCCAGGCCTAGGCGCCTGTCCGAAGCGCGTCCCGCTGCGGCCGAGCCATAGCGGGACGCCGGCGCGCCATGGCGGGGAACGGATCCCCATGCGCTGTTCGCGCGTTTTCGTCCATGCACCATTCAAACAGGCCCCGCGGGGCCTGTTTGTTTTTGCCCTGCCGTTGCGGGAAAACCCTGCGGGCCGTTCGATTGACGGGGGTGGTCGGCCGGATAATAATTATCATGTTAACTAAATATCCATCATGAAACCGCAACCCTTTCTTCTCGACGACGGGCAGCCCCTGGGCACGGTGTACGGCGTGCTGCTTAACGACGCCGCTACCGTGCGGCGGCTGGCGCCGCAGTTTGACGCGCCTCCCTACAAGGCCGCGCCCAGGGCGCCGGTGCTGTACATCAAGCCGCGCAACACCTATGCGCGCGATGCGGCGCCGTGGCGATTCCCGCCGAACCCGGGGCGGTCCGGCTCGATGCCACCATCGGCCTGCTCATCGGCGCGCCCGCCACGCGCGTGGAGGTACGCGACGCCATGGCCCACGTGGCGGGTTTCGTGCTGGCCTGCGACATCACCTTGCCGCACGACAATTATTTCCGCCCCGCGATCCGCCAGCGTTGCCGCGACGGCTTCTGCCCCATGAGCGGGCCATACGCGCCGGGCGACGGCTACGACATCGCGTCCGCCACGCTGCAGGTTTCGATCAACGGCCGGCCCGCCTGGCGGCGCGGTTTTGCCGGACTGGTGAGGCCGGCCGCGCAACTGATTGCCGACGTAACGGCGTTCATGACGCTCTCGCGCGGCGACGTGCAGCTGCTGGGCCGGGCGAGGGCTCGCCGCTGGCGCGTCCGGGCGACCTGGTGGAGATCGAGGCGCCGGGCCTGGGCCGGCTGGCGCATCGCATCGTGGCCGAGGCGGCCGCGGCGCAGGAAGGAGCGCAGGCATGAAACACGGACGCATACGCTACGAGGGCCGGGTCGTCGAGGTGACGGAGGGCGCGGACGGACGGGTGAGGCTGCCCGACGGCCGCCTGCTGGACGAGGCCGAGGCGCAGTGGCTGCCTCCGCTGGAATTCGGCACCGTCTTCGTGCTGGGGCTGAACTACGCCGACCATGCCAAGGAAATCGCCTTCAACAAGGCGCCCGAGGAACCGCTCGTCTTCCTCAAGGGGCCGAACGCGCTGCAAGGGCACCGCGGCAAGACCTGGCGTCCTGCCGACGTGGACTACATGCACTTCGAATGCGAGCTGGGCGTGGTGATCGGCAAGACGTGCCGCAACGTGCCGCGCCAACGGGCCTACGACGTGGTGGCGGGCTACTGCGCGGCCAACGACTACGCCATCCGCGACTATCTCGAGAATTTCTACCGGCCGAACCTGCGCGTGAAGAACCGCGACGGCGCCACGCCAGTGGGGCCGTGGTTCGTGGACGCGGCCGACATTCCCGATCCCATGAACCTGCGCCTGCGCAGTTGGGTCAACGGCGAGCTGAAGCAGGACGGCAACACGCGCGACATGGTGCACGACATTCCTGCGCTGATCGCGCACCTGTCGGGTTTCATGACGCTCAACCCCGGCGACCTGATCCTGACCGGCACGCCCGTCGGCGTGGCGGATTCCAAGGCGGGCGACGAGATCGTCACGGAAGTCGAGGGCGTGGGCCGGCTGGTCAATACCATTGCCGGCGAACCGCCCGCGCCGCCGTCGCACTGACGCGGCGCGGCATCTCTCTTTATCCGGAATTCCTTCATGCGCATCGACCATCTCATCGACGGCAAGGCCGTCGCCGGCCAGGACTATTTCGAAACCGTCAATCCCGCCACGCAGGAAGTGCTGGCCGAGGTCGCGGCGGGCGGAGCGGCCGAAGTGGACGCCGCCGTGGCCGCGGCGCGCGCGGCCTTTCCCAAATCGGGCCGGCACGCCCGCGCCGGAGCGCGCCAGGCTCATACGCAAGCTGGGCGACCTGATCGCCCGCCATGCGCCCGACATCGCGCAGACCGAGACCGACGACTGCGGACAGGTCATCGCCCAGACCGGCAGGCAACTCGTGCCGCGCGCGGCCGACAACTTCTACTACTTCGCCGAGATGTGCACCCGGGTGGACGGCCACACCTATCCCACCGCCACCCACCTGAACTACACGCTGTTCCATCCGGTGGGCGTGTGTGCGCTGATCTCGCCCTGGAATGTGCCGTTCATGACGGCCACCTGGAAGGTCGCGCCCTGCCTGGCCTTCGGCAACACGGCGGTGCTCAAGATGAGCGAGCTTTCGCCGCTGTCGGCCGCGCGCCTGGGCGAGCTGGCGCTGGAGGCCGGCATTCCGGCCGGCGTGCTCAACCTGGTGCATGGCTACGGCAAGGATGCGGGCGAGCCGCTGGTCGCGCACCGCGACGTGCGCGCCGTGTCGTTCACCGGCTCGACGGCCACCGGCAACCGCATCGTGCAGGCGGCCGGCCTGAAGAAGTTCAGCATGGAGCTGGGCGGCAAGAGTCCGTTCGTGATCTTCGACGACGCCGACTTCGAGCGCGCGCTGGACGCCGCCGTCTTCATGATCTTTTCCAACAATGGCGAGCGCTGCACGGCCGGCAGCCGCATCCTGGTGCAGAATGGCATCTATCCCCGCTTCGTCGAGCGCTTCGTGGAGCGCGCCCGCAAGATCGCCGTGGGCGACCCGCTGGACGAGCAGACCATCGTCGGCCCCATGATCAGCGCCAATCACCTGGCCAAGGTGCGCCGCTACATCGAGCTGGGCCGGAAAGAGGGCGCCAGCATGCTGTGCGGCGGCCTGGAAACGCCCCCGCTGCCGGCCCGCGTGCGCAAGGGCAACTACGTGTTGCCCACCGTGTTCGCCGACGTGGACAACCGCATGCGGATCGCCCAGGACGAGATCTTCGGCCCCGTGGCGTGCATTATCCCGTTCGGCGACGAAGAAGAAGCCGTGCGCCTGGCCAACGACACCGTCTACGGCCTGTCGAGCTACGTCTGGACGGAGAACCTCGGCCGCGGCCACCGGGTGGCCGCGGCCATCGAGGCCGGCATGTGCTTCGTCAACAGCCAGAACGTGCGCGACCTGCGCCAGCCCTTCGGCGGCACCAAGGCATCGGGCACGGGCCGCGAAGGCGGCACCTGGAGCTATGAAGTTTTCTGCGAGCCCAAGAACGTCGCCGTGTCGCTGGGCTCTCATCACATTCCCCGCTGGGGCGCCTGAGACGGCGGCCCAAGGCAAAGAGAACAACCAGGAGACATCCATGCAACGTCGTCAATTCCTGCAGGCTTCGGCCGCCGCCGCGCTGCTGCTCATGCGGCCTGGCGCGGGCCGCTCAGGGCGCCTGGCCCGCCAGGCCCGTGCGCAGCGTGGCGCCGTTCCCGCCCGGCGGCACCACTGACATGGTGACGCGCCTCATCGGCAGCGAGCTGTCCAGGCAGCTGGGCGTGTCCGTCATCGTGGAGAACAAGCCCGGCGCGGGCACCGTGATCGGCGTGGACTACGTCGCCAAGCAGCCCGCGGACGGCTACACGCTGGTGTGCGTGGCCAACAGCTTCACGGCCAACAAGACCCTGGTGAAGAACCTGCCCTACGACACCGCGCGCGACCTGCGCCCCGTGGCGCTCATGGGCCTGTCGGAGCACGTGCTGGCGACCCACCCGGACAGCGGGCTCAAGACCCTGGCCGACCTGAAGAAGGCGGCCTCGGACGAGCCGGGCACGCTGACCTACGCCTCGTTCGGCAACGGCACCTCGGCCCACCTGTCGGCGGCCGCGCTGTGCCAGAAGCTCGGCATCGACATGGTGCACGTGCCGTACAAGGGCCAGGGCCCGGCGCTGACCGACCTGCTGGGCGGGCAGGTGTCCGTGATGTTCGGCAACTGGTCCGAGTTCCGCGCGCACGTCGAGCGCGGCAAGCTGGTCGCGCTGGGCATGGCCACGCTGCAGCGTTCGCGCTTCGCGCCCGGCATTCCCACGCTGGCGGAGCAGGGCGCGCCCATCGAGTCGAACTCCTGGCAGGGCCTGCTCGCACCCGCCGGCACGCCGGACGCCATCGTCCGGCGCATCAATGCCGAGGTCAACCAGGCCCTGGCCGCGCCCAACGTGCGGGAAGTGTTCGCCAGGGGCGGCATCGTGGAGCAATCGGGCAGCGTGGAGCAGTTCGCCGCCTTCGTGTCCAGCGAAACCGCCAAGTACGCCGACATCATCCAGCGGGCCCACATCACCCTCGGATAAACGCTGCGCAAGGACTGCCATGCCCCACGTCGTCATCCTCTACACCGGCAACCTGGACGCCCGCGCCGACATGGGCGGCTTGTGCCGCAAGCTGGCCGACGCCATGCTCGCGGTGCGCGCCGAAGACGGCAGCCAGGTCTTTCCCACGGGCGGCACGCGCGTCTACGCCTATCCCGCCCCCCCACTACGCCCGTGGCCGACCGGCGGCGCGGCCGGCAAGGCCGCGGGAGGCGACGGCGATTACGGTTTCGTCTACGTCAACCTGCGCATGGGGCGGGGCCGCTCCGATGCGGTCAGGCAGGCCGCGGGCGATGCGCTGCTGGCCTGCGCGCGCGAGCACCTGGCGCCGGTTTTCGCCGCCGGGCACCTGGGCCTCACCGTGCAGGTGGATGAAAGCCCCGGCCAGGTTTACGACGGCAAGCACAGCACCCTGCATCCGCTTTTTTCCCGCTAGAGACGCCCGCGTCCGGCCTTGCCGGCGCCTTGGAGCATCCAGACCATGTTTTCCGACGAACTTCTGATCCAGCTCGCGCAGGAACTCGACGCCAGCGAGAAATCGCGCATGCAGGTGGAGCATTTTTCCAAGCGCTACCCCGGCATGACCATCGAAGACGGCTATCGCGTTTCGCGGACCTGGGTGCGTATGCAGGTCGCCGCCGGCCGCAAGATCATCGGCCACAAGATCGGCCTGACCTCGCGCGCCATGCAGCAGGCCAGCCAGATCGACGAGCCCGATTTCGGCACGCTGCTCGATTCCATGCTTTTTACCTGCGTGGAAGGCCAGGAACTGGCCATTCCCGCTTCCCGCTTCATCGCGCCGCGCGTGGAGGTGGAGCTCGCTTTCGTGCTGAAGTCGCCGCTGGGCGGTTCCGGCCGGGCCGGGGAGGTCACGCTGCAGGACGTGCTGGACGCCACCGACTACGTGACACCGGCCATCGAGATCATCGACGCCCGTATCGAACAGTTCGACCGCCACACGCGCGCCATGCGCAAGGTCTACGATACGATCAGCGACAATGCGGCCAACGCCGGGGTGGTCGTCGGCGGCAGGCGGGCGGACCCCGCCGGCCTCGATCTGCCCTGGTGCGGCGCGGTGCTGCGCCAGAACGGCGTGGTCGAGGAAACCGGCCTGGCCGCGGGCGTGCAGGGCCATCCCGCCATCGGCGTGGCCTGGCTTGCCAACAAGCTGGCGCCGTGGGGCGAAACCCTGCAGCCCGGCCAGCTCATCCTGGCCGGGTCGTTCACTCGCCCCGTGGCGGCGCGCCAGGGCGATGGCTTCGAAGCCGACTACGGCCCGCTGGGCGTGCTGCGTTTCCGCTTTTCCTGAACATCTTTCCACGCGAGGTATCGATGCAGACCCCCGTCAACCGCTTCAAGGCCGCCCTGCGCGCCGGCCAGCCGCAGATCGGCCTGTGGCTCGGGCTGGGCAGCCCGTACACCGCCGAGATCTGCGCCGGTGCCGGCTTCGACTGGCTGCTCATCGATGGCGAGCACGGCCCCAACGACACCCTGACCCTGCTGTCGCAGTTGCAGTCGATCGCCGCGTATCCGGCCAGCCATCCCATCGCGCGCGTGCCCATGGGACACGGCGAAGTCGGCGAAATGCTCATCAAGCAGTACCTGGACCTCGGGGCGCAGACGCTGCTCGTTCCCATGGTCGACACGGCGGAACAGGCCGGCCGCATCGTGCGCGCCGCCCGCTATC
>NZ_LHSJ01000201.1:0-7682 GCF_001270295.1 Achromobacter sp. DMS1
CGTCGGCAGCGCTGGCGGGGCGCGGTGGCGGCGAGGGCGGGCAGGGGAGCGGTCATGTGGGCCTTCCTGTTACGTATTGCTCAGTGCAGGCCGGCCTGGCGCTGGACCAGGCGGGCGGAATATTCGTCGTTGAGCCGCTGCTCGCGGCGGGATTCGACCAGCGCCTGGGCGCGCGCTTCGCGCTGCGCCAGGGCATCGTAGGAATTGAGCTTGCGCTTCTCCTGCTGCCAGTAGAGACGGCCCTTGGCCAGGTTTTCGTCGGCCTGGCGCAGCACGTCCTGCTGCTGGCCGATGGCGTCGTCCAGGGTGCCGATGAAGCGCTGGTAATTGTGGCAGTCGCTGGCCGACATGCCGCGCGTCATCGCCTGCTGCAGCCGCTCGAGATAGTCCTGGCGGTAGTCGCGCAGCATGGCGAGCTGGCGTTCGGCGTTGCTGCGCTCGGCGGTGAGCCGGCCCAGCAGGCGGGCGGCCTCGTCGGTGCTTTCCTTGGCGAGGCCGATGAGCGTGTCCAAGGGTAGTTGGCTAGGCATAGGTGTCCCTCAGTTCGAAGCTGGCGCGCAGTTGCGCGATGGCGCTGGCGTAGTCCACGTTTTCGCCGATGTCCTGCTGCAGGAAAGCCTCCAGGCGCGGGTAGCGCGCGATGGCGTCGTCGAGCTGCGGATCGTTGCCGGCGGTATAGGCGCCCACGGCGATGAGGTCGCGGTTGCGCTGGTAGCGCGACAGCGTCTGCTTGAAGCGGCGCACCACGGCGAACTGCTCCTGCGGGATGAGCGAGGTCATGGCGCGCGAGATGGACGCCTCGATGTCGATGGCCGGATAGTGGCCCGCTTCGGCCAGGTGCCGCGACAGCACCACGTGTCCGTCCAGGATGGCGCGGGCCGAATCGGCGATGGGATCCTGCTGGTCGTCGCCTTCGGCCAGCACGGTGTAGAAGGCCGTGATGGAGCCCGCCTTGCCCGAGGGGCCCGGCGCACCCATGCCGGCGCGCTCGACCAGCGAGGGCAGTTTGGCGAACACCGACGGCGGGTAGCCCTTGGTGGCGGGCGGCTCGCCGATGGCCAGCGCGATTTCGCGCTGCGCCATGGCGTAGCGGGTGAGCGAGTCCATGATGAGCAGCACGTCCAGGCCCTGGTCGCGGAAGTGCTCGGCGAGCCGGGTGGCGTAGGCGGCGCCTTGCAGCCGCAGCAGCGCGGAAACGTCGGCGGGCGCGGCGACCACGACGGAGCGGGCCAGGCCCTCGGGGCCCAGGTTGTGCTCGATGAATTCCTTGACCTCGCGGCCGCGCTCGCCGATGAGTCCGACCACGATGACGTCGGCGCGCGTGTAGCGCGCCATCATGCCCAGCAACACGCTCTTGCCCACGCCGGAGCCGGCGAACAGGCCCATGCGCTGGCCCCGTCCCACCGTGAGCAGGCCATTGATCGCCCGCACGCCGGTGTCCAGCACCGTGTCGATGGGCGCGCGCGAGAGCGGATTGATGGGCTGGGCGGCCAGCGGCGCCAGCTCGGCGCCGGCGAGGGGGCCCAACCCGTCCAGCGGGCGGCCCGCGCCGTCCAGCACGCGGCCCAGCAGGGCATTGCCCACGGGCAGGTGGCGGCCCAGCTGGGGCTTGGCGTTGCCGTTGAGTTCGGCCTTGCGGGGCAGGGGAATCTGGCGCTGCACGGGGGGCTCGCCCGGCACCACGCGGGCGCCCGGCGGCAGGCCGGAGATGTCCGCCTGGGGCATGAGATACAGCGTATGGCCGTCGAAACCCACGACCTCGGCATCGGCCCAGTGATCGTGGCCGCGCGCGATTTCGATGCGCGCGGCGGCGCCCACGGGCAGGCGCAGGCCGGTCGCGTGCAGGACCAGGCCGGTGGCGCGCGTGATGCGCCCGCTTACCAGCCAGGGGTCGGTAGACGCCGCGCGGATCGAGGCGATCTGCAGCTGGGTCTGCCAGCGGTCGAGCACGGGCACGGTCTGCTGCGCCGTCATGCGGGGTCCTCCCAGGCGACGTTGCGGCCCAGCGAGGCGGCGACGCGGCGCCAGCGCGTCTGCAGCGTGGCGTCGATGTCGCCGAACGGGGTCTCGGCCCGGCAGCCGCCGCGTGCGATGGACTCGTCGGGCAGCACGCGCCAGTGGCCTTCCTTGAGCTCGTCGGCCAGGTGCAGCCGGATCAGCTCGATGTCGGCGGGGTTGGCCCACAGCCGCATCTGTCCGTTGGCGCTGGGGTTGATGTGCAGTACTTCGCGCACGGCGCTCACCAGCGTCTCGGGCTGTTCGGCCAGCGTGGCGCGCAGCACCTGCTGCGCGATGTCCAGGGCCAGCGTGAGCAGGCCCTGTCCCATTTTTTCTTCGAGCGCGGCCAGCGAGGCCGCGCAGTTTTCCATCAGGTCGTGCAACTGGCGGGCTTCGGCCGCGCCCTGTTCGCGGGCCTGCGCCAGGCCTTCGGCGTAGCCGGCCTCGCGGCCGGCGGCCAGCCCGGCCTCGTAGCCTTCCCGGCGGCCCGCCTCCACGCCGGCGGCGTGGCCCTGGGCGTGGCCTTCCTCGCGGCCCTCGGCAACCGCCTGCGCGCGCAACTGGGCGAGCACGATTTCCGGGTCCGGACCCGGATCGGGTTCGGGCTCGGGTTCCGGCTGGACCTGCGGCTCGTCGAACGACAGCATCTGCCAGCGGCGCCAGGCGGCGCCGCGCGACAGCGTGACCGGCCCGTTGTCCGGCTCAGACATACGCATCGTCTCCCTGGTTGCCCAGGACGATCTGGCCGCTCTCGGCCAGGCGGCGGGCGATCTGCAGGATCTTCTTCTGCTCGGCCTCGACCTTGGACATGCGGATGGGGCCTTGCGCCTCCAGGTCTTCTCGCAGCATTTCGGCGGCGCGGCTGGACATGTTGCGCAGGAACTTGGCGCGCAGCTCTTCCGGGGCGCCCTTGAGCGCGACCATGAGCGTGTCGTTGTCGATTTCCTTGAGGATGAGCTGGATGCCGCGGTCTTCGACGTCGATGAGGTTGTCGAACACGAACATCTCGTCGATGATCTTCTGCGCCAGGTCGGCGTCGCGCTCGCGCAGGCTGGCGACGACGGTTTCTTCCTGGGCCGAATTCATCATGTTGAGGATCTCGGCCGCCGTGCGCACGCCGCCCATCTTCGAGCGCTTGGCGCCCTGGCCGGCCAGCACCGAATTGAGCACTTCGGTGAGCTCGGACAGCGCGGCCGGCTGCACGCCGCCGAAGGTGGCGATGCGCAGCATGACGTCGTTGCGCAGGCGTTCGGTGAGCAGAGCCAGCACGCCCGCGGCGCGGTCGCGCTCCAGGTGCACCAGGATGGTGGCGATGATCTGCGGGTGCTCGTCGCCGATCAGCTCGGCCACGGTATTGGGGTCGAGCCAGTTCAGGGCGTCGATGCCGCTGCCGCCTTCGCCGGCTTCCAGGATGTCTTCGATCAGGCCGGCCGCGCGATCGCTGCCCAGGGCCTTGGTGAGCACGGTGCGGATATAGTCGTCCGAGCCCAGCGTCACGGCCATGAACTGGTCGGCCTCCTGGCGGAATTCCTCCAGCACGGTCGCCACGTCGTTGCGGGTGACCTGCTTGAGGCTGGCCATGGCCGCGCCGACCTGCTGGACTTCGCGCGCCGACAGGTACTTGAAGACTTCGGCCGCCGCGTCCTCGCCCAGCGACATCATCAGCACGGCGCTGCGCGTCATGCCGTCCATGGGTTTGGAATCATTTTTCATCTTTGCTCATCCAGGTGCGCAGGACCATCGCGACGGCGCGCGGATCCTTGTTCGCCATCGTGCGGGCCCGTTCGAGGTTGTCTTCGTAGCGGCTGACCTCCTTGACGCGGGCCGCTTCCTGGGCCTCGCGCGCGGCCTCGGCGCGCTCGGCTTCGGCGGCCTCGGGATCGACCGGCGGATAGAGGTAGTCGCCCACGACGCGCCGCAGCTTGCGGTACAGCCAGAACGCCACCACCAGGCCGAGCAGCCACGCCATGACGGTCTTGAACAGGGCGATCAGCTCGGGGTCGCGCCACATCGGCAGCGGCGGCGGGCCGTCGTTGAACTGGCTGTTGACCACGTTGAGGGAATCGCCGCGGGTTTCGGAATAGCCCATGGCCTCGCGGACCAGATTGGTCAGCTTGGTGAGTTCCTCGGGCGGCAGCGGCTGGAGCTCGCCGTCCTTGTCGCGGATGTAGTTGACCACCACGGCCACGGACATGCGCTTGAGCATGCCCACCGGCTGCTTGATGTGGCTGATGGTGCGGTCCACTTCGTAGTTGGTGGTGGCGTCGTGGCGCTCGTTGAGGCTGGCCGAGGCCGTTTGCGTGCCGGTCTGCTGGGCCTGCTGGCCTTGCTGGCCCTGTTGCGGCGGCTGGCCGGGGCGCTGCTGCGCCTGCTGCGGGTTTTGCTGGGGATTGACGATGGGCGCCTGCGCGTTGCCGGGCGGCTGGTTCGACAAAGCGCCCGGCACGCCCTGGGCCGGACCGCCGCCGTGCTGGCGCGAATCGCTGGTCTGCTGGCTGCGGATGGCGGCCTGTCCGGGTTCCTGGTTGGGGCGGTAGACCTCGGAGGTTTCTTCGCGGCGCGAGAAGTCGATGTCGGCGGTGGCCTGGGCGTGCACGTTGCCCGGGCCGACCAGGGGATTCAGGATGGTCAGGATGCGTTCGACCGTGCGCTGTTCCATTTCGCGCACGTAGCGCAGCTGGTCGGCGTCCATGCCGCGCCCTTCGCCCAGCGGGGCCGACAGCAGGCGGCCGTTCTGGTCCACGATGGAGACGTTTTCCGCGGTGAGTTCGGGCACGCTGGAGGCCACCAGCCAGGAAATGGCCGAAACCTGAGCGTCGCTGAGGCTGCGGCCCGGATACAGGTTGAGCAGCACGGAGGCGGTGGGGGCCTGGCGTTCGCGCACGAAAAGCGACTGGCGCGGCATGGCCAGGTGCACACGGGCGTGCTGCACCGTGTGCATGGATTCGATCGAACGGGCCAGCTCTCCCTCGAGGCCGCGCTGGTAGTTGATCTGTTCGGCGAACTGGCTGGCGCCGAAGCGGGCATTGTCCATCAGCTCGAAGCCGACCGTGCCGCCGCGCGGCAGGCCCTGGCTGGCGAGCTGGAGGCGGGCGTCGTAGACGCGGTCGGCCGGCACCAGCAGCGCCGTGCCGTTTTCGTTGTACTTATAAGGGACGTTCATCTGTCCCAGGGCCGTCACGATGGCGCCGCCGTCGCGGTCGTCCAGGTTCGAGAACAGCACCTTGTATTGAGGCTCGCTGCTCCACATGACTGCGGCGGCGATCAGGGCCACCAGGGCAGCGGCCGCTCCCAGCAGCACCGGCTTGGGCAGCGCCTTGACCTTTTCCAGCACGGGAAACTTCGCCAGCAGCGTGGAACTCAGGGTCGCCGACGGGTTCATGGACGGCTCCCGCCGGCAACGCTGTGCAGGGAATTGGACTTCATGTTCGGATAGGGCAGATTACACATGCAACGTGCTTCTGGTCTGGGGAGAGCGTGGATTATTGCGTGCGGCGCCGCAATCCCAATCGCCGAAAACGGCGGGTTTTTGGCGTTACTTATCCTCTATGTCCCCCAGGGCGGGCGGGGCGCGCGCCGCCCGGGTCCGCGCAGGGGCCAGCGCGGGAAATATCGGCACTCAACAGGGGAAATATCGGGGTTTTTGGCGGCTTTTAGACGCTATGACCGCCGGCTGGGGCGGTTACGCTATGCGGGCAATCCGGCCCACCGCAAACACATTACGCAAGGAACCCCGAAATGGCTGTCTCTGGCTTGTCCGGCATCGAAACCATGCTCGCGCAGATGCGCGCGGTCGTGAAACAGGCCGAGGGCGGAGCGCTGGGCGGCTCGGAGCCCTCAGCCGTGCGCCCCGACGGTTTCGCGGCCGAGCTGCAACGCTCGCTGCGCCGCGTGTCCGGCGCGCAGAATGCGGCCACGGCCCAGGCCAAGGCATTCGAGCTGGGCGCGCCGGACATCTCGCTCAACGACGTGATGGTCGACATGCAGAAGGCCAGCATCGGGTTCCAGACCGCGGTCCAGGTGCGCAACAAGCTCGTGGCGGCCTACAAGGAAATCTCGTCCATGGCGATGTGACGCCGCCGCTGCCGGGCCGGCCAGGGAGCCCGGGCGTCAGCCGCGCTGCGCGCCTCTCTCGAGGCGCCATACCATTTGCTGCAGCCAGGTTTCCTGGCGCGCATTCAGATCCAGAAACACCGCGCCCAGGTGGCTGAGCGGAGGCTCGCCGGTCAGCGAGACATGCGCCGGCGCGGGCTGGCCCGGCTCGGGCTGGGTCATGGGCTGGCCGGAAATGGGGTAGACGTTGCGGACCTGCAGCGTGGCGCTGAGAGAGCCCAGCTCGCCGAAGTCGAGCCGCACGTTTTCCATGACGTCGCCCACCCGGGGCAGGCCGGGCACGGCGAGTTCCGCGCGCAGGCCCACGCCGTCCACGGAAATGTCGCGCACGCTGAAGGCCAGCGGCTGGGGCTGCTCCGGCGGATGCCACGTGGCCTTGCCGCGGTAGGCGGCGCCCGCCAGCGAGGCGCGGAACATCTTGCGCCGCTGGATGCGCGCGAGCTGCTCCGGAAACGCCGATACCAGGGCCGCGCTGCCGTCGTCGAAATGGATTACGCCAGGGCGGGGCACCCGGAAGCGGATCTGCACGCCGCCATAGGCGGTGGCGTGGAAATAATAGCTGCCCCCGCTCAGCAGGCCCATGCTGTCGGTTTCGCCGAAGTCGGCGCCGGCGTAATCGCGCGGCCGCCAGAAGAACTGGTGCGCATGCCTGTCGGCGCCCAGGATGAGCACGGCGATCTCGCGATCGGCCGCGTCGCGCACCAGGATGTGGCTGTCCGGATGGGTGAGCTCGAACAACGCGGCGCGCAGCTCTTCGGGACGGGTGAGCAGGAACTCCGGATCGCCGGTGTCCATGGGGTTGTCTCCTTGGGCGTGGATCAGGCAGGGGACGCTGCGTCCGGGAGGTCTCGGGACTCCAGGCGATACAGCCAGGCCAGCAATTCTGCCACTGCCACGTAGAGTTGTGGGGGAATGTGCGCGTCCAGGTCCACCTGCATGAGCAGGCCCACCAGTTCGCGCGACTCGTGCACGTACAGGCCGTGCTCTTCGGCGGTGCGCACGATGGTGTCGGCGAGCTGGCCGTAGCCCTTGGCGACGACGCGCGGCGCGCCGTCCTGCTCGTCATACGAGAGGGCGACCGCGGCGTTGCGGCCGGCGTCCGGCGCGTTGCTGGCGGGGCGGCTGGGGGCGGTCATGCGAGGTCGGGATCCAGGACGGGCCGCGGGTCGGCGACATGGACGGCGAGATGGCTGAGCGTCAGGCCGGCGGCAAGCAGGCGCGCGCGCAACTCGTCGGACGAGGTGCTGATCTCGCCCGCGGCCAGCGGCGCGACGACCTGGAGCACGAGCTGGTCCCCCGAGAGGTTCAGGCGGGCATCCACCAGACCCAGGCGCGGCAGATCGAGCTTGAGGCGCGTGGCCCAGGCGGGCGCGGCGGATTCGGGATCGCCGCCGTAGGGGTCGCGCTGCACTTCCCATTCCATGGGCGTGCCGGGCCAGGCTTCGCCCTGCCAGGCAATGGTCTGGTTGGCCAGCACGTCGAGCTGCTGGCGCACCAGGGTGTTGAGATCCTGGTGTATGCCGGGCACGGGCGCGCCCGGGGAGGGCGTCTGGGCTTGGCCGGCGGACGGA
>NZ_LHSJ01000202.1:0-7673 GCF_001270295.1 Achromobacter sp. DMS1
GCAGGCCCAGGCAGGCCGCCCAGGGCCTTGAGCTGGCCGGCGCTGCGCGCGCGCTTGCCGCGGTTGGCCTCGGACGCCAGCTCGAACAGCGCGGCCACGGCGCCGGAACTGTTGAAATCGTCGTCCATGGCGGCCTTGAAGGCCTGGGCCTGGGGCTCGTTCCAGTCGATGCCTTGCGCGTCCGGCGCAACGTTCTGCAGCGCCTGGTACAGGCGGTCGAGCGCGTTCTGGGCGTCGATGAGATTGTCCGGCGTGTAGTTCTGCGGGCTGCGGTAGTGGTTGCGCACGATGAAGAAGCGCACCATCTCGGCCTCGCGCGGGTTCACACGGTATTCGGCCTGGTCGGCCGCGGGATCTTCGAGCGCGACCGTCTGGCGGATGGTGCGGAAGTTGCCCAGCGACTTGGACATCTTGTCGGCGTCCACCATGAGCGGCCCGCAATGCATCCACACGTTGGCCAGCGTGCCGCCGAAGGCGCCCTCGGTCTGCGCGATCTCGTTCTCGTGATGCGGAAACTTGAGGTCGGGGCCGCCGCCGTGGATGTCCAGCGGCAGGCCCAGCAGCGCGCGGCTCATGGCCGAGCACTCGATGTGCCAGCCCGGCCGGCCCAGCCCGTAGGGCGACTCCCATTTGGTGTCTTCGGGCTCGTCGGCCTTGGCCGCCTTCCAGAGCACGAAGTCCAGCGGATCGCGCTTGGACGAATCAACCGCCACGCGCTCGCCCGCGCGCAGGTCGTCCAGCGACTTGCCGGACAGCTTGCCGTAGCCGGCGAAGCCGCGCACGGCGTAGTTCACGTCGCCGTCGGCGGCCTGGTAGGCCAGGCCGTTGGCCTGCAGCCTGCCGATGATGTCGAGCATCTCGCCCACGTACTGCGTGGCGCGCGGCTCGCGGTCCGGCGGGGCCACGCCCAGCGCGCGCTCGTCGGCGTGCATGGCGTCGATGTAGAAGGCGGTGACCTCGCCGATGCGGCGATTGGTATCCACGGCGCGCCGGATGATCTTGTCGTCGATGTCCGTGATGTTGCGGACGTAATCCACGTCGTAGCCGCTGGCGCGCAGCCAGCGCTGCACCACGTCGAACGACACCAGCATGCGCGCGT
This sequence comes from Achromobacter sp. DMS1, assembly GCF_001270295.1. NCBI lineage: Bacteria > Pseudomonadati > Pseudomonadota > Betaproteobacteria > Burkholderiales > Alcaligenaceae > Achromobacter > Achromobacter sp. DMS1. The sequence goes on from NZ_LHSJ01000202.1 coordinate 1,100, forward strand.
GGCCGAGGTGGCAGAAGTCGTAGACCGTCATGCCGCACACATACATGCGCACCTGGCCGGCGTGCGCCGGTTTGAAGGGTTCTTTGGTACGCGATAACGTGTTGTAGATTTGCAGCATGGCGCTCGAGGATCAGTCCAAGTGTTTTTCCGTGCCGGCGGCGCCGGTCCGGCGCCTGCCGTGGTCCGCAGCCGGCCCCCGCCCACCGCGCCCGCCGCGTCCCCGCGCAGGGCATGGACGAGGCATGGACGGGGCGAAAGCGGCCCCGGCTCCGGCGTGCCCGGCGAGCCGGGCATACGCCCGCGCACGGAACGAGACATATTGAAAGACGCGCATTGGAACACCCGTGCGCGCATCCGTCAAAATTTCGGGCCGACTTCCAGGCCGGCTGCCGGGACAAACCGCCAGGCCGGCTGCCGGGACAAACTTCGCCGATCCGGGCTCGCGGGCGCCGCCGGCAAAGGCGCAAGGCCAAAAGCGCATACGAGGCTAAAATGGCGGTCGTCAAGTATAGCAAGCGGCCTGCCGGCGCGTGAATGCGCCCGCGGGCCCGGACTTTTAACGGATGCCCACGTGACTCCAACGCCGCGTTTCTGCGCCACCCTGCTCGCGCTCTTGCTGGCGGCGGCGCCTGCCGCCGCCCCCCGTGCCCAATCCATGGCCGGCGGTTCCGGCGAGAATCCGAATGCCACGCGCACCAAGCTCGACCCCATTCCGCCCGAAGGCGGCTGGGAAGGGCTGGCCCGGCTGCTCGAGGCCGTCAAGCCGAGCCTGGACACGCGCCTGGACCCCACGCCCTCGCAGATCACCGACCATATCGAGCGCCTGCTCAACCGGGGCGAGAACGACGAAGCCCTCGCCCTGATCGAAAAGCGCGAGGCGCAGATCAAGAACCAGCGCGGCACCGACGTGCAGCTCATGTTCCAGCACGCCCGCGCGCTGGCCGCGCTGAACCGCACCCAGGAGGCCATCGACCTCTACACCGAAATGACCACCCGGTTTCCCGAGCTGCCGGAACCCTGGAACAACCTGGGCGCTCTATATGCAGGCCGCGGCGAGCTCGAGAAGGCGCAGGACGCCCTGAAGATGGCGTTGCGCGCCGACCCGAACTATTCCGCCGCGCGGGCCAACCTGGGCGATCTGCAGATGCTGCAGGCGCTGCGCACCTACAAGCAGGCCGCCTCCGAAGGCGTGCCCGGCGCGCAGGACAAGGCCCGGGAAGTCGAAACCATGCTGAAGGACAAAGAACGGAAATGATGTCTCGCACCTCCCCGCTACACCTGCTGCGCCTGACGGCGTGCTCGTTCGCGCTGGCCGCCTTCGCGCCAGCCTTCGTCAGCGCCGCTCCCGCGGCCGCTTCCTCCACTTCTCCCTCTGAAGGCAACCAATCCATGAGCACCAATCCCCGCGTCAAGCTTCACACCAACATGGGCGACATGGTCATTACGCTGGACGCCGCCAAGGCGCCCAAGACCACCGAGAATTTCCTCACCTATGTGAAAGAAGGCTTCTATGACGGCACGATCTTCCATCGCGTGATCGACGGCTTCATGATCCAGGGCGGCGGCTTCGAGCCCGGCATGAAGCAGAAGCAGACGCACGCCCCCATCGAGAACGAGGCCAACAACGGCCTGAAGAACGACAAGTACACGGTGGCCATGGCGCGCACCAGCGACCCGCACTCGGCCACGGCCCAGTTCTTCATCAACGTCTCCAACAACGACTTCCTGAACTTCACCGCCCCGACCCCCAACGGCTGGGGCTATGCCGTGTTCGGCGCGGTGACCGAAGGCACCGAGGTGGTGGACAAGATCAAGGGCGTGAAGACCGGCAACAAGGGCTTCCACCAGAACGTCCCCAACGAGGACGTCGTCATCGAGAAGGCCGAAGTCGTTGAATAAGATCAGCCTTTCCGGACCGGTCTGGCTGGCTTCGGACGTGCACCTGGGGCCGGCCACGCCGGCCACGTCGGAGGCGTTCCTGGCATTCCTGGGCGCGGCGGCCGAAGAGGCGTCGGCCCTGCTGCTGCCGGGCGACATCTTCGACGCCTGGATCGGCGACGACATGATCCGCGCGGCGCCGCCCTGGATGGCCCGCGCCCTCCAGGCCCTGCGCGACACGGCCGCGAAGATTCCCGTATGGCTGGGCCGCGGCAACCGCGACTTCCTGATGGGCCAGGAGCTGGCCGATGCGCTGGGCGCGCGCCTGCTGCCCGAGCCCGCGCTGCTCGAAACCGACTACGGCCTCGTGCTGCTGACCCACGGCGACGAGTTCTGTACCGACGACGCGGCCTACCAGCAGTTCCGCAAGATGGTGCGCGACCCGCAATGGCAGGCCGAGTTCCTGGCCAAGACCATTCCGGAGCGCCTGGCCATGGCGCAGCAGGCGCGCGGCGAAAGCCAGGCGGCCAACCAGATGAAATCGATGGAGATCATGGACGTCAACGCCAGCGCCATCGAGCGGATCTTCCGCGAAAGCGGCGTGACCATGCTGGTGCATGGCCACACCCACCGGCCGGCGCGCCACGTGCTGGACGTGGACGGCAAGAAGCGCGAACGCTGGGTGCTGCCCGACTGGGATTGCGACCACGCCCGCCCCCCGCGCGGCGGCTGGCTGGTCATCGACCGCGACGGTCCGCAGTTCTACGATCTCGAGCAGGAATAGACGCCGGACATGGCCCGTCTTCGGCGGGCCGGCCCCGACGGGCTGGCCCGCCGAAGACGGGCCCACGCGTTCACGCCGCTCAGCGCGTGAAGATCCACGCCGCCACCACCCCTCCGAACACGATGCGGTACCAGGCGAACACCCGGTAGGTGTGGTTGGCCACGAAGCGCAGCACCGCGCGCACCACGACCATGGCGCTCAGGAACGCGGCCGCGAACCCCACGGCGATGCCGGCGAGGTCGTGCCGGGTGAGCAGGTCGATGTTCTTGTACATGTCGTAGGCCGCCGCCCCCAGCATCGTGGGCATGGCCAGGAAGAACGAGAACTCCGTGGCGGTCTTGCGCTGGATGCCGGCGATCATGCCGCCGATGATGGTGGCGCCGGAGCGGGACGTGCCGGGAATCATGGCCAGGCACTGCGCCACGCCCACGCCCAGGGCCTGCTTCCAGGAAATCTGCTCCAGGCTGCGCGCCGTGGCGTGCTCGTCGGAAGCGGTGTCATCGGCCGCGCCGGGCACGTCGCCCGGCGTGTGGCGCGTGCGGCGCTCCACGTAGAGCATGATGAGCCCGCCCAGCACCAGCGTCACCACCACCACGGCGGGGTGGTAGAAGATCTGCTTGATCGATTTGATGAAGACCGCCCCCACCACCGCCGCGGGCAGGAAGGCGATGAGCAGGTTGCGGGTGAACGCCACCTCGGTGCGGTCGCCGCGCAGCGTGCCGCCGATGAGTCTGGCCAGGCGCGCGCGGAACACCCACATCACCGCCAGGATGGAGCCGAGCTGGATCACCACCTCGAAGACCTTGCCCTGGCTGGACTCGAAGTTCAGCCAGTCTCCGACGAGGATGAGATGGCCGGTGCTGGAGACGGGAATGAATTCCGTCAGTCCTTCCACGATGCCCAGGATGCAGGCCTTGATGAGATAGAGAGCGGCGTCAGTCACGGTCGGGGCGTTTCCGGTTAGTCATTGGCCAGGGCGGCGTCTTCGTCCAGCGGCTCCACGGGCCGCTTCTCGACCCGCACCAGCGCGATGCGGCGGCCGTCCATTTCGAGCACCTCGAAGCGGAAATGCTCGTGATGGGCTTCGTATTCGCACGCATCGCCCGGCTTGGGCAGGTGGCCGAAGCGCGACAGCAGGTAGCCGGCCAGGGTGGAGTAGTCTTGCGCCTCGTCGACGAGGCCCTCGGTTTCCAGCACCTGCTCCACGTGATGCAGGTCGGCCGCGCCGTCGATCTTCCAGGTGTTGTCGCCGTCGGCGACGATGTCGGGCATCTCGTCTTCGTCGGGGAACTCGCCGGCGATGGCCTCGAACACGTCGATGGGCGTCACCAGGCCCTCGATGGCGCCGAACTCGTCGGCCACCAGCACGAGCTGTCCGCGCGAGCGCTTGAGGGTGTCCATGAGGCGCAGGATGCCGATGGACTCATGCACGATGATGGGGTCGCGCAGCCGGTTGCGGCGCACGCGGCCCTCGGTGATGAGGTCGGCGATGAGATCCTTGGCGCGGCCGATGCCCAGCACCTCGTCCAGCGACCCCCGGCACACGGGGAAAAAGCTGTGCGGCGCCTCGGTGAGCTGGCGGCGGATGGTTTCCGCGTCGTCGTCGATGTTGATCCAGGAGACGTCCATGCGCGGCGTCATGATGGAGCGGATGGAGCGCTCGGCCAGGGTGAGCACGCCGCTCACCATGTTGCGCTCTTCCACCCCGAAGGCCGGCGCCGTGGGGCCGTCCTGGCTGGGCAGGTCGGGCTCGTCGGCCGGCGGGCGCTTGCCTAGCATGCGCAGCACGGCCGCGGCGGTGCGTTCGCGCATGGGGCGGCGCGCGTCGAGCTTGAGCAGGTTGCGCCGCGCCACCTGGTTGAGCGCCTCGATGGCCACCGAAAACCCGATGGCCGCGTACAGGTAGCCCTTGGGCACCTTGAACCCGAACGACTCCGCCAGCAGCGAGAAGCCGATCATGAGCAGAAAGCCCAGGCACAGCACCACCACGGTGGGGTGCGCATTCACGAAGCGGGTGAGCGGCTTGGAAGCCAGCAGCATGATGCCGATGGCGATCACCACCGCGATCATCATGATGGCCAGGTGATCCACCATGCCCACGGCGGTGATCACCGAATCCAGCGAGAACACCGCGTCCAGCACCACGATCTGCGTCACGATGACCCAGAAGCTGGCGTACACGCGCGGGCCCGAGGCGCCGGCGTGCTGGCCGCCCTCCAGGCGCTCGTGCAGCTCCATGGTGCCCTTGAAGAGCAGGAAGAGGCCGCCGGCCATGAGGATGAGGTCGCGGCCCGAGGGCGATAACGGCCCGATGGAAAAGAGCGGCCGGGTCAGCGTGACCAGCCACGACATGAGGGACAGCAGGCCCAGCCGCATGATCAGCGCCAGCGACAGGCCCATGATGCGCGCGCGGTCGCGCTGCGCGGGAGGCAGCTTGTCCGCCAGGATGGCAATGAAAATCAGGTTGTCGATGCCCAGGACGATTTCGAGAACGACCAGGGTAAGCAGGCCGACCCACGCTGCGGGGTCCAGCAGCCACTCCATCAGGAGCTCCAGAAGTTATGCGACCGATAATCGTACATGGAAATTCCATGACACGCCGGTAACGCGCCTCATCCCTATGCAGGAGAAAGAGAGGCGGCGGCTCGGGCGGCGGCCGATGGCAAGAAGCGCGGCGGCCGGCGCGCGATGCCGCCGGCCGCGCGCATGGAGCCCGCCGCTTGCGGACCCCATGCGCCGATGCGTCAGGCCGCCGAAGGCGGGGTCAGCGCATTGAGCATCTGCGTGAAGACCTTGGGGCTCGCGGCCAGGACGTTGCCCGAGTCCATCCAGTCCTGTTCGCCCTGGAAATCCGCCAGCAGGCCGCCGGCCTCGAGCACGAGCAGGCTGCCCGCGGCCAGGTCCCAGGGCTTGAGGCCCACGCCGCAGAAACCGTCGAGGCGGCCGCAGGCCACGTAAGCCAGGTCCAGCACGGTGGCGCCGAGGCGGCGCACGCCCGCGCTGCCTTCGGCCATCTGGCGAAAGCGCGCCGAGCCCTGCTCGGGGTCGCTGGAGTTGGGCCAGTGCGCGCCCAGCAGCGCCTCGTGGTAGCGGGTGCGGCCCGAGACGCGCACGCGGCGGTCGTTGAGGAAGGTGCCGCTGCCCCGGCTGGCGGTGAACAGCTCGTTGCGCGACGGGTCGTAGACCACGGCCTGCGTCACCTGTCCGCGCTGGGTCAGGGCGATGGACACCGCGTAGTTGGGCAGGCCGTGGATGAAGTTGGTGGTGCCGTCCAGCGGGTCGATGATCCACTGGAACTCGGCCTGGTCCGGCCCCTGCAGGCCGAATTCCTCGCCCAGCACCGCGTGGTCGGGATAGGCGGCGCGCAGCGTCTCCACGATGGACTCCTCCGCGGCGCGATCGACTTCCGTGACATAATCGCGCGGCCCCTTGCGAGCCACGCTGATACGTTCCAAATCCATGCTGGCACGGTTGATGATGGTGCCGGCACGCCGGGCCGCCTTGATGGCGATGTTGAGCATCGGGTGCATAGAATTCCGTAAGAATGCGGTGAAATAGCCGCTTGCCGCCTTCCCGCGGGCCCTGCCGCCCCAACCGGGAAGGCGCCCAAAAACCAGGAAGGCACTAAGCCAAACATGGCATTTTAAATGACTCAGGCATTTTCTCGCGTCCGCTTCATCATGGTGCAGCCCAGCCACCCCGGAAACGTGGGCTCCGCGGCCCGCGCCATCAAGACGATGGGCTTTTCCGAACTGGTGCTGGTGGCCCCCCGCCACGAGGACGTGATCCGCCACCCGGACGCCCTCGCGCTGGCCAGCGGCGCCACCGACGTGCTGGAGCGGGCCCGGGTGTACGGCACGCTGGAACAAGCCCTGGCGCCGGTGACGCTCGCCTTCGCCCTGACGGCGCGCG
>NZ_LHSJ01000203.1:0-7636 GCF_001270295.1 Achromobacter sp. DMS1
GGCCTCGATCGCCGCCAGAATGGCGCGTCGCTCGTCGCCGCGGCGCAATTGCCACTGCCCCAGCGACGCCAGCGCGGCCACGGCGGCGCCCAGCAACAGCAGGGCGGCGGCGGTGGTGCGGGAAGAGTGCGGTCGGGCCATGTCCATATCAATGCAGAACCACTCGGGGAGACCAATATGCGCGCATTCGTCGTACTGGCCTTTATCGGTATCCTGGCCAGCCTGGCGTCCGCCCTGGTCTATCTGATGCGCGACAAGGGTTCCACCAATCGCACGGTCAACGCGCTCACGGTGCGGATCGGCTGTCGGTGGCGCTCTTTCTTTTCGTGCTGTTTGCCCATCACATGGGCTGGATAGAGAGCACGGGCCTCAGATGAACGCGCCGGGCGGCGCAGGCGCCGCCCGGCGGTACGCATTGTAGGCCAAGGCGGCGGCCCGCCCCGCCCGGGAAGGTCACATCCAGTAGACGAACAGGTACAGGCCCAGCCAGACCACGTCCACGAAGTGCCAGTACCAGGCCGCGCCCTCGAAGCCGAAATGATGATCGGGCGTGAAATGGCCGCGGATCAGGCGGATGAGGATGACCGTCAGCATGGTGGCGCCCATGATGACGTGAAAGCCGTGAAAGCCCGTCAGCATGTAGAACAGCGAGCCGTATGCGCCCGAGTTGAACTTGAGGTTCAGTTCGGTATAGGCGTGGTGGTATTCGGTGGCCTGGCAGGCCACGAACACGAACCCCAGGATCACGGTGGCGAGCAGCCAGAAGATGGCCTTGCCGCGGTGATTCGCGCGCAGCGCGTGGTGCGCGATGGTGAGCGTGACGCCGGAACTGAGCAGCAGGGCCGTGTTGATGGTGGGCAGCCAGAACGGTCCCACGGTCTGGAAGTGCTCCACCACGCCGGCCGGGCCGAAGTTGGGCCAGGTGGCCTGGAAATCGGGCCACAGCAGCAGCTTGTGGTCCATGTCGCCCAGCCACGGCGTGGTGATGGTGCGCGCATACCAGAGGGCGCCGAAGAAGGCCGCGAAGAACATCACCTCCGAGAAGATGAACCAGCTCATGCCCCAGCGGTAGGAGTTGTCGATGCGCTTGCTGTTGAGCCCCGACTCCGACTCGTGGATGGCGTCGCCGAACCAGAAATACAGCACCGTCACCACGCCGATGAACCCCGCCAGCACCAGCCATTTGCCCCAGCCCACGCCGTTGATCCAGGCGGCTGCGCCCAGCCCCATGCAGAGCAGGGCCAGCGCCGTGCGCACGGGGTGGCCGGAATCGGCGGGCACGTAGTAGTACGGCGCCTCTTTACCTTGAACCGAGTGGCTTGCACTCATGGCTTTCTCCCTGGTACGGATGTTTGATTTGAAGTTGTTCGAATCTCAGCTCAGGCTGGCCACCGCCCAGCGCACGATGAACACCAGCGCCGTCACGAACAGCGCGGCGGCCAGCAGCCCGGCCACGATGACGTAGACCGGGTTGAGCCGCGCGATGTCTTCGCGGTAGCCCGCCCCCTTGCGCACGCCGAAAAAGGCCCAGGCCACCGCCTTGACCGTCTGGACGAAGCTCAGCTTGCGCTGGGCGGTGGTCGCGCAGGTCTTCGCTCATGGCGCTACCCCATGGCCGCGCCGCCCAGCAGCGCGGAGCCCCGCAGCAGCGTCCAGACGAACACCGCCGCCACGAAGGCCAGCAGGATCAGGCCCGCGATGCGGTTGCGGCGGCGTTGTTCGGGCGTCATGGCGCGGCGGTCCGGGTCGGTGGTCGGCGGCACGTCACTTCACTTCGGGCGGCGTCTCGAAGGTGTGGAACGGCGCCGGCGACGGCACGGTCCATTCCAGCCCTTCGGCGCCTTCCCACGGCTTGGCGGAGGCGCGCTCGCCCTTGCCCATGTAGCAGCGCAACACCGCCCACAGGAAGATGAGCTGCGACAGCCCGAACCAGAACGCGCCGATGGTGGCGATCTGGTGGAAGGTGGTGAACTGCGCGGCGTAGTCGGCGTAGCGGCGCGGCATGCCGGCCAGGCCCAGGAAGTGCATCGGGAAGAACGTCAGGTTGAAGGAGATCAGCGACGACCAGAAGTGCAGCTTGCCCAGTTTTTCGCTGTACATGCGGCCGGTCCACTTGGGCAGCCAGTAGTAGGTGCCCGCGAACAGGGCGAACAGCGAGCCGGCCACCAGGACGTAGTGGAAATGGGCCACCACGTAATAGGTGTCGTGCACCTGGATGTCGATGGGCGCCACCGAAAGAATCAGGCCCGTGAAGCCGCCCATGGTGAACACGAAGATGAACCCGATGGCGAACAGCATCGGGGTTTCGAAGGTCATGGAGCCGCGCCACATGGTGGCCACCCAGTTGAAGACCTTCACCCCCGTGGGAATGGAGATCAGCATGGTGGCGTACATGAAATAGAGCTGGCCGGTGACGGGCCCTGCGCCGGCCCGCCCCGGACCCGCCATCCCATTCATTCTTTGCGAGAACGCTATGTCCAAACAATTTGACGTCGTCGTGATCGGCGCCGGCCCCGGAGGCTACATCGCCGCGATCCGCGCGGCGCAGCTCGGCATGTCCGTGGCGTGCATCGACGCCTGGCAGAACGGCCAGGGCGGCCCGGCCCCCGGCGGCACGTGCACCAACGTCGGCTGCATCCCGTCCAAGGCGCTGCTGCAATCGTCCGAGCACTACGAACAGGCCGGCCATCACTTCGCCGAGCACGGCATCGAGGTCAAGGGCCTGGGCCTGAAACTCGACACGCTGATCGGCCGCAAGAACACCGTGGTCAAGCAGAACAACGACGGCATCCTGTACCTGTTCAAGAAGAACAAGGTCACCTTCTTCCATGGCAAGGGCGCGTTCAGCGGCCAGGTCGAAGGCGGCTGGGGCATCAAGGTCACCGGCACCGCCGAGGAGGACCTGGTGGCCAAGCACGTCATCGTCGCCACCGGCTCGTCGGCGCGCGAGCTGCCGGGCCTGCCGTTCGACGAGAAGGTCGTGCTGTCCAACGACGGCGCGCTCAACATGAGCGCCGTGCCCAAGAAGCTGGGCGTGATCGGCGCGGGCGTGATCGGCCTCGAAATGGGCAGCGTGTGGCGCCGCCTGGGGGCGGAAGTCACCATCCTGGAAGCCATGCCGGAATTCCTGGCCGCCGCCGACCAGCAGGTCGCCAAGGAAGCGCTCAAGGCCTTCGCCAAGCAGGGTCTGGACATCCAGATGGGCGTGAAGATCGGCGAGGTCAAGGCCACGGCCAAGTCCGTGACCATTCCCTATACCGATGCCAAGGGCGCCGAGCAGAAGCTGGTGGTGGACAAGCTCATCGTCTCCATCGGCCGCGTGCCCTACACCGGCGGCCTGAACGCCGAGGCCGTGGGCCTGAAGCTCGACGAGCGCGGCTTCATCGCCGTGGACGCCGACTGCAAGACCAACCTGCCCAACGTGTGGGCGGTGGGCGATGTGGTGCGCGGCCCCATGCTGGCGCACAAGGCCGAGGAAGAGGGCGTGGCGGTTGCCGAGCGCATCGCCGGCCAGCACGGCCACGTCAACTTCGACACCGTGCCGTGGGTCATCTACACCTCGCCCGAGATCGCCTGGGTCGGCAAGACCGAGCAGCAGCTCAAGAAGGAAGGGCGCGAGTACAAGGCCGGTTCGTTCCCCTTCCTGGCCAACGGCCGCGCCCGCGCGCTGGGCGACACCACCGGCTTCGCCAAGGTGATCGCGGACGCCAAGACCGACGAAGTCCTGGGCGTGCACATCGTGGGCCCGATGGCCTCGGAACTGATCTCGGAAGCCGTGACCATCATGGAATTCCGCGGCGCCGCCGAAGACATCGCCCGCATCTGCCACGCGCACCCGACGCTGTCGGAAGCCGTGAAGGAAGCCGCGCTGGCCGTGGACAAGCGTGCGTTGAACTTCTGATGCACGACGGGGCGCCCGGGCGCCCCGGCCATCGCAGCAAGGGCGGGTTCGCGAATCCGCCCTTTTTCATCCTGCCTGCTCCCTCATCTCCATGAACGTCCGCGAATACTACGAACATGCCCTGGCCGAGCGCGGCTACAAGCCCGACGAGGCGCAACTGCGGGCCATCGACCGGCTGCAGCGCTATTACGACGACTGGGTCAGGTTCAAGTCCATGCGTTCGAACGCCCTCAAGAAACTGCTCAACCGGCCCGACGTGCCGCGCGGCGTGTACCTCTGGGGCGGGGTGGGGCGCGGCAAGAGCTTCCTGATGGACGCGTTCTACGCCACCGTGCCCGTGGTGCGAAAGACGCGGCTGCACTTCCACGAGTTCATGCGCGGCGTGCACCGCGAACTCGAAGAAGTGAAAGGCATGCAGGATCCGCTGGACGAGGTCGCGCGCCGCCTCGCCAAGCGCTACCGGCTGATCTGCTTCGACGAATTCCACGTATCGGACGTGGCCGACGCCATGATCCTGTACCGGCTGCTCCTCAAGCTCTTCGAATACGGCACGTCGTTCATCATGACCTCGAACTACGAGCCCTCCACGCTGTATCCCGACGGCCTGCACCGCGACCGCATCCTGCCGGCCATCGAGCTGATCCAGTCGCGCATGGACGTGCTGAACGTGGACGCCGGCATCGACTACCGCCGCCGTTCCCTGGAGCAGGTGCAGTGCTACCACACGCCGCTGGACGCCAAGGCCGACCAGGCGCTGCGCGAAGCCTTCGAGCACCTGGCCGACACGCCGCCGCAGGATCCGGTGCTGCACATCGAGCACCGCGAGATCCGCGCCCTGGCGCTGGCGGGCACGGTGGTCTGGTTCGATTTCGCCACGCTTTGCGGCGGGCCGCGCTCGCAGAACGACTATCTGGAGCTGGCCAATCGCTTCCACGCCGTCATCCTTTCCGGCGTGCCGCGCATGGGACCGCGCCAGGCCTCCGAGGCGCGCCGCTTTACCTGGCTCATCGACGTGTTCTACGACCATCGCGTCAAGCTCATCATGTCGGCGGAATGCGAACCCGAGGAAATCTATACCGAAGGCGTGCTGGCCAACGAATTCCACCGCACCGTCTCCCGGATTCTGGAGATGCAGTCGCGCGAATACCTGGAGTCCGAGCGCCGCCTGGCGGTGGACCTGTAGGCTGCCGCGGCGCGGCCTTTGCGCGCCGCGGCGGCCGGGCGGCCATGCGGCGGTCTTTTTCGTAGTGAGAATGGTTATAATTCAAACCCTGTCGGCGGGCGTTCGCAGCGGGGCGGGCGCGGCCGGCGGCTCATCACAAGGAAAAGACCTCATGCAATTCGCAAGAACCCTGGCCGCGCTCGTTCTTCTGGGCAGCGCGGGCGCCGCGCAGGCGCATTTCGTCTGGATCGAGCAGGCGCCGGGCGGCGTCGCCAAAGCCTATTTCGGCGAGTGGGCCGACGACCTGCGCGAAAAGCGCGATGGCCTGCTGGGCAAGGTGCTCGCCGCGCCCGTGGTGACCGACGCCGAAGGCAAGACGCTCAAGGCTTCCGGCGAGGGCGCGGATTTCATCGCGTTCGGCGGCGCAGGCAAGGGCGACGTGCGCCTGAGCCAGCCCTACCCGTACAAAGACACCCTGGTGCGCTTCGGCGCGCGCGCCGGCCGCCAGGACACCCGGGGCAAGCTCGATCTCGAACTGGTGCCGGCCGCGGCGGGCGCCAACGCCTTCGTGCTGCAGTTCAAGGGCCAGCCCCTGCCCAGGACGGAAGTCACGGTGTTCGGTCCGCCCAAATGGGAAAAGCGGTTCCGCAGCGACGAAAACGGGCGCATCGAGATCACGACGCCGTGGCCGGGCCAGTATGTGCTGGAGGCCGCGCACGTCGAGGATAAACCCGGCGAGGCCGACGGCAAGTCCTATGCCAAGGTCCGCTATGTCACCACGCTCACCTTCGACGTAGCCAAGTGAAAGCTCCCGCTGCCGGCGCAGGCATGATGCGCTACCGAATGGCCGTCGCCTCGCGCGCGGTGGCCGCAATCCTGGGCGGTTACGGCCTGGCGTCGGCGGCGGCGGCCTGCCTGGCGGTGTGGCTGCCGATGGCGCGCGCCGACGCGGTGACCACCGCCCAGATGCTGTCCTTCGTCGTGTATGCCTGCGGCGTGATCTGGGTGTTCGCCACGCGCAACGCATGGCGGGCGTGGGGCGGCATCGTGCTGCCGCCGCCGTTTTCGGCGGCCTGTTCCTCGCCGGCCGCGCCCTGGGGGTGGCATGAAGCCGGCCGCCAAAGCACAGGGCGAAGAAGGCCTGCGCCAGTCCATGTCCTGGCTGCACACCTGGTCGGGGCTGATCTTCGGTTGGGTGCTGTTCGCCATGTTTCTCACGGGCACCCTGGCGTTCTTCCGGCCCGAGATCACGCGCTGGATGCAGCCGGAAATCCAGACGCACAGCGCGCCCGCCGCCCAGTCGGCGGCCCTGGCGCAGCGCTATCTCGAAGCGCACGCGCCCGACGCCAGGCGCTGGTTCATCACGCCGCCCTCGGACCGCGAGCCCGTCATCCGGCTGCTGTACCAGGCGCCCAAGCCCAAGCCGGGCGAGCGCGGCTTCGTGCGGGTCGCGCTGGACCCCGCCACGGGCGAGGCGGTGCAAGGCCGCGAAACCCGCGGCGGCGATTTCTTCTACCGTTTCCACTTCGAGCTCGAAATGGGCTTCCCATGGGGGCGCTGGCTGGCGAGCATCGCCGGCATGTTCATGCTGGTGGCTATCATCAGCGGCATCATCACGCACAAGAAGATCTTCACCGACTTCTTCACCTTCCGGCCGCGCAAGGGCGGCCAGCGCGCCTGGATGGACGGGCACAACGTGCTTTCGGTGCTGGGGCTGCCGTTTCACCTCATGATCACGTTCAGCGGGCTGGTGCTGTTCATGTTCATGCTCATGCCCGCCGGCATTCTGGCGGTGTACGAAAACCAGCGGCAGTATTCCGACGAGGTCTTCAGCTCGTTCCGGATCACGCCGCCCAAGAATGCGCCGGCGCCGCTCACGCCGCTGGCGCCGCTCGTCGCGCAGGCCGAAAGCCACTGGCAGGGCCGCGTAGGCCGCGTCACCGTGAACAATCCGGGCGATGCGGGCGCCGTGGTGACCGTGTCGCGCGACGCGGCCGACGGCGTTTCGTTCGGCAGGATCTCTCCCTCCATGCGGTTCGACGGCGTGACGGGGCAGCTGCAGGACAGGCAGGACGAACTCAGCGCGGCGGTGCGGACCGCCGGCACGATCAGCGGCCTGCACCTGGGCCTGTTCGCCGCGCCGTTCCTGCGCTGGCTGTATTTCCTGGTCAGTCTGGCCGGCGCCGGCATGGTGGGCACGGGACTGGTTCTCTGGATCGCCAAGCGCCGCCAGAAGCTGCGGCCCGGCGCGGCGGAGACATTTTCGCTGCGGCTGGTGGACGGGCTCAACGCGGGCACCGTGGCCGGCCTCTTCATCGCGGTGGCGGCGGTTTTCTGGACCAACCGGCTCGTGCCGGCCGGCCTGCCGGGGCGCGAACTCTGGGAAACGCGCGCGTTCTTCGCGGCCTGGGGCCTGTCGCTCGCCTACGCTTTCCTGTTTCCGCGCCGCAAGTGGCAAGACCTGTTGTCGGCCGGCGCGCTGGCGCTGGGGCTGGTGCCCGTGCTCAACGCGTTGACCACGCAGCGCCACCTGGGCGTGTCGCTGCCCGCGGGCGCTGGGTCTGGCCGGGTTC
>NZ_LHSJ01000204.1:0-7634 GCF_001270295.1 Achromobacter sp. DMS1
TCGCGCGCCGCTGGCGCCCCTCCTCCTCAGCCAAGCAGTGGTGGCCGTAGCGTTCATGCTCTTTGACCCACCGATGCAAAACGTTGGGGTTCATACCGTGCTCTACGGCTAACGCCGCGAGCGACACGTCGCCCTGCAAGCATTGCGCCACCATTTCCTGTCAACGCCGGTTGAAAACTGACCCACTTTCGTCGGAATCGTCGGAGTAAAACTGACCCACCCCGGCGTCCAAAAAACCTAGCTCCTGATCTTGATATTCCCTGCTTTGCGCTTGTCCTTGAGTCGGTAGCTTTCCCCGGCAATCTGCACGATATGGGCGTGATGCAGCAGGCGGTCGAGCAAGGCGGCGGTCAGCGTTTGGTCCTCAGCAAAGCATGAGGACCACTGACTGAAGGGCAGATTGCTGGTGACGATGATGCTGGTGCGCTCGTAGCGCTGGGCCACCACGTTGAAGAACAGATTCGCCTCCTCGCGTCCAAACGGCAAATATCCGATCTCATCGATCACCAACAGGCGCGGCCCGATGATGGCACGGTTGAAGTACTGCTGCAGCCGATCCTGTTTATGGGCGGTGGCCAACTGCATCATCAGGTCGGCGGCAGTCAGGAAGCGGGTCTTGATGCCCGCCATGACGGCACGGTAGGCCAGCGCCTGAGCCAGGTGGCTCTTGCCCACGCCGCTGGGCCCCAGGAATACGATGTTCTCGGCCCGTTCGATAAAGCTCAGAGCGGCCAGTTCCTGGATCTGGGCACGTGGCGCACCGCTGGCAAAGGCGAAGTCATAATCCTCGATGGTCTTGACCGAGGGCAGCGTGGCAATCTTCATCAAGGCAGCCCGCTGGCGTTCGATCCGGGCGTCGTTCTCGATGCCCAGAAGGCGTTCCAGGAAGTCACCATGGCTGGCGTCCTCGCGGGCACACTGCTGGGCGATGGCCGGCCACTCGCTGCCGATACGCTCCAGCTTCAGGACGTCGCAGAATTGTTCGATCCGGTTGTGTTGGATGTTCACGCCCGCACCTCCAGCAGTTCGTTATAGACCGACAGCGGGTGCTGGAAGCTCTCTCGCGGGACAGGCCGGTGGGATCTGGCAGGCAGCAGAATGCCGTGCTGCGCAGGCAAAGGCAGCAACGCCAGGCGCTCTTCTTGGAACCGCTTGGCGGGTCGCTCCCGGGTGGTGCCGTGCAGTCGCTGATCGGCCACCTCCGTCAGCCAGCGGCCGATGTGCGCGTTGGCCGCTGTCACGTCAAAGCGCAGACCGGCCTGCTTGAGGGTCGCGGCCAACGGCACACAAAAGCTGCCCTTCAGATATCCGTTGAAGCGTTCGACCTTGCCCTTGGTCTTGGCGCGATATGGCTGGCACACACGTGGGGTGAAGCCGAACTCCTCGGCGACGGCCAGCAACCCGTTGTGCCACCGGTGGTGGCCGGGACCGTATGCATCACGCTCAATGATGATGGCCCCCGCGTTGTCGAACAGCACGTGCTGAGGCACACCGCCGAAGTAGGTGAAGGCCTGGCGCAGACATCCGAACCAGGTGTCGGCGCGCTCGTCGGTGGTGAACCGTACCCAGCTCGAACGGCTGTATCCCAGCGTGGCCACGAAGGCCATCAGTGGATCGCGGCCACGCCGGATGTGAGTGAAGTCGGCCTGCATCTGCTTGCCGGGAGGCGTCTCGAAACGAACGACCGGTTCAGGTTCCTGATGCTTGTGGGCACCCAGAAACTCCTTGAGTTGCGTCACGCCACCGGGATAGCCCAGTTCCTGGATCTCTCGCAGCAGTACGGCTGCCGGTATCCAGTGCGGTCGGGCCGCTTCGATGCGACCGCGCAGATAGTCCTTGTACGGATCCAGCTTGGTGGCCCGTGCCTCGCGGGGCCGGTACTGCTGGGCATCGGCCTCACGCAGGTATCGCCTGACCGTGTTGCGTGAGCAGCCTAGCTGCTTGGCCATCTCCCGAATGCTGACGCCGCGACGCGCCATTACCTTGATCTCCACTGCTTGCTCCTGAGTCAACATTGTCGTGGCCAAAAAGCCACCATCATTGCCCAGGTGGGTCAGATTTACTCCGACGGGGTGGGTCAGTATTACACCGGCGCTAACACATACAGCCGATCACTTGGCAACGAACATTCAGGCAAGGCGAGGATGAAAAGGTGGAGGAGTAACACCCAATTTATCGCAGAGAGAATTGAGCCGACTGTCAAATTTTTTGACAGTCGGAATGGGGCAAGGGGCCCAGCCCCATCGGTTTTGTTTTTGCTTTTAGCCTCGCAGAGTCCCCAGACAGGGCCGCGTTTATGGAGCGAAGCGCAATAAACATAGTCGGTCACTAACCATTCAAGCTGAGAAGTTGACCATTAGAAATAACCCGCTAAAATAAATACATAAGAAGAAGAAAAAAGGGGGCTATAAAATGGCCGGGTATCAGTTTATCCATGTCGATTCATACGGCAGAGAGGGGTCTAGTCGCACTACAAAAAAGACGAAAAAGAGCGGCGAGAATGTCACGACGACAACACGAGTACGAAGTGCAAGCGACATCCTTGCAGAGCAATGGAGGGAGCAAGGCGCTTGCCCCCATATTAAGAATCCGCAAGCTCCAAAGCTAATTTTTGGAGTGCCGCCGATGGATGTTTTGCCAATGATTCACGAATGGGCAGACCAAGCAAAGGATGCTCAAGGGCGAAAATTGAGAAAGGATGGCCTCTGTGTTTTGATCGGAGTTGCTTCCCTTCCTCGTGAGATGGAAAGCAATTTTGACGACTTCGCCAAAGATACTGTCAAGTGGCTACAGGAGAAGTACGGGGATCGTCTCAAGTCCGTTGTTGCTCACAATGATGAGGCTCACCCTCACTTGCACTTCTCTGTCGTGCCCCGTATTGGGGAAAGGTTTGACGACATGCACGAGGGTTACAGGGCGAGCAAGCAGGCAAAAGAAGATGGCAAGAAGAAGGGCGAGCAGAATCTAGCCTACATTGAAGCTATGCGAAGATTCCAAGACGAGTTCAGCGGAAAAGTGGCTATGACTCATGGGTTAACTCGTATCGGCCCCGCTCGCCGTCGCCTTACTCGTTCCGAGTGGAACAAAGAGAAGCAGCAAGCTGCTTACTTTGCGAATTTGAAGCGAATTGCCCTGATTTATGCCAAGAAGGGATACAAGCAGGGCATAGAAAAAGCCAAAATAGAAGCCGCTGCTATTATCGAAGAGGCTCAAAAAAAGGCTGATGCTATCGGTTCAAGATTTTCGGCTTTCTTCGCGGGCTTACTTCAGGGGTGGCATCAGCCAACAGCAGAAGCAAAAGCCGAGAAAGAGCGAGCCGAACGACAAGCGGAGCAGGAACGGGATAAAAGAAAGATGGCAGAAAACGCGGCTAAAGAGCAAGCCGATAAGCGAGTTATCGCCATTGCTAATGAGCTACAAGATACCAAGGCTCGCTTAGAAGCGAGCGAAAGGGATGTTTTGAAGCTGGAAGAGGAAAACAACCGATTCAAACAGAAAATCTTCCTTGAAATGCCTCAAAGATTTCCAAAAAACGCGATTTAGGGCCGCCGTCCTTTTTAATTCACTTTCGTGAATTCTTTGCCCTGCGGGTATTCCCGCTTCGCATTGATATTTATCCCTATGCTGTACTGATCTCTTATCGTACTTATGTACTGATATTTAGATGTACAGAGGGATTTGTTTCTTCTTTTCCTCACCGTGCTATCACACGGTTCCGGCAAAGTTTTACCCTACCCGCTATAAAAGCGAGTTGGGACTTTACCGGGGTTCTCCGTGTGATAGCTACCACATAGCACCGGACAGATATAAAGCGACTTTACCTGTTTCGCAGTTCGTAGGGTTTGCTCCTACAGTAGCCGGGTCTGCTGATTGTCTTCCGTGCCGCTTTGCTACTAGTCCATTCTAACGGCTTTGCCCTTGCGGGTTGCAATCTGACAATAGTTCGCTGGTTTATCGTTAAGGATCTCATCCCTTCGCAGTCACATTTAATTTAACGAGCTTCTGCATTACAGCTTAATTATTCATTGCTTGGCATTACGGGAATCGGGAAGGGTTTTTACGAGACGGGAAACAAATCCCCAAAAGAAACCATCTGACCTCGACGCATTACCGTATGCGATAGCTCTAATCTACAAAAACAAAATCGTTTGTCAAGCCCAAAGAACAAAAAAGCCAGCACAGGGCTGGCTTCGTTGTCGGTAATGCGTCTTCGCTCGATGGCTATTGACATCTATCAATATAAGCAAATAAATCTCTTTGTCAAGGCTGTAAAAGGGAAAACCCGAAAAAATTCGGGCTTCCATTACATAACAACATTAACACTGTAGTTGCACAAAGGAGAGGCTTCTACAGCAGTTTTAAGTTAGCAAAATAATTCAGCTTGTCAACCTGTAAGATCTTACAGTATTATCTTGAAACACTTAACTGCCAGACGAGGGCGGCATGGCTACCAAACCGACTGTTAAACCCCAAAATATACTGACTCTGATCAAATGGGTGGCTGCTGAGCAGAAGTTCAAAATTGAAGCTCATAGTGATACAGAGTTTGAAATACGCAAAAATCGGGTTAATTCGGTTAGATTTAAGGTCTATAAAAATACGGAATATATCCAAATACATCAATGGGAAGATAGCGGAGCAAAGTACGGCAAGGCCGTTTATTCCATTCGTGAATACAGTGATGCTATCCAGTTTTGCAATATCTTGATTGCTAGTGAAACTCTTCGGGCAAGAAGAAAAGACCCAGCTTAACTTTGCGCTATTATCGTGCCTATCCGACTGGTAGCAGTTTGGGTAGCAATTTTTGAGGGGAGAATCATGCCTATCTTGTTGATTTTCCAGATAAATTGACTGTTTGGCGAACTCTCCCCCTCTGTCCGCCAAGAATACATGCGCAGAAATGCGTAGAAGTCCGAAAACCCGCACCAGCTAAGGCTCTGCGGGTTTTTTCTTGTCCGGGACAGTCCGCTAAAGTGCGCCAGCAGCCGGGGGTATGAGGGGTTATATCTGGGGGTATGATCGACTATCACTCACTTCGCCAAAGGATCGGCAGGCACATCACCGCAGGAGCGCGTTATTGGGTCTCAAGCCTTTGGCGCGTTCGCCCGTACTGTGCTGGTGGCTGCCAAGCAGGAAGACAGCGAGGGGCGCGTCCTGGCCCGCGCCAAGAGCAACATTTCCATTGATGACGGGGGCGTCACCTACTTCATCGAACCGTGCAGCCTGGACAGCGGCATTCAGACCACCCGCGTTGCTTGGGGCGAGAAGGTCGAGGGATCGGCCCGTGACATTTTGGGGGCGGTGGAAGCGCCGCAACCCGCATCGCGCGAAACCGCGCTTGCGTACCTCGCTCGCCTGCGCAAGACGCTGAACATGCCGGAGCATGCGGGCGAGCTTGCCACGCAGGTGGTGCAGGCCAAGGGCTGGCGGCCGCGTCCTGCCTAGGATTGGCCTTCGCTTCGCGCCGCTGCGGGGCTTGACCAAGAGGCGCGGCCTCTTGGAACACCGTTCTCGCCGAAGGGCAAGGGCGCAGGGGGACAAACATCCCCTGCACCCCGCCGACAGGCTGTTGCGCTGCGCGGGTATCCGGCCGACGTTTCCGACGAAGAATGGGCCTTTGCCGCCCCGGGACCGCGTTGCGAAATCGCCTGGTTTTGATAATAATTGGTAGTGATTCTTATTTAAATTCTGGCGCCGCGAAACCGATCGACGCCCTTACACCGTGCCTATCGAGACATCCCCTCCCGACATCGAGTCCCTGTACAGCAACCATCACGGGTGGCTGCTGTCGTGGCTGCGCCGCCGCCTGGGCGATTCCTTCGATGCCGCCGACCTGGCCCACGATGCCTTCGTCCGCCTGATCCAGAGGCCGCGCCGCTTCGACAGCACGTCGGAGGCGCGCGCCTACCTGCGCGCGATGGCCAACGGCATGTGCGTGGACATCTGGCGCCGGCGCCAGATCGAACGGGTGTGGCTCGAAGAACTGGCCAGCCGGCCCGAAGCCGCGGCGCCATCGGTGGAACACCAGGCCATCGTGGTCCAGGCCCTGCTCGAAGTCGACGCCATGCTGCGCGGCATGCCGGTCAAGGCTGCTAACGCCTTCGTCATGGCGGTCGCCTGCGACATGACGGACAAGGAAGTGGCCGCGGAACTGGGCGTCTCCACGCGCATGGTGCGCAAGTATGTGGCCCAGGCCATGTTCCATTGCCTGCTGCTGGAAGCGCGCGGCGTGGCGGCGGACCTGCCGAGGCACATGCCGCATATCGTTCCGGCCGCTTCCTCGCCCGGCTGAGCGCCGCCCCCGAGCGATCGCCGTGCACGCCGACCCGCCCCTTCCGCCATCCATGTCCGCCCTTTCGCACCAGGCCCTGCAACAGGCCGCCGAATGGTTCGCCCTGCTGCGCTCCGGCGAGGCCACGGCCGCGGACCGGGCGCAATGGCAGGCCTGGCTGGACGACGCGCAGGAACACCGCAAGGCCTGGCAGCAGGTCGAACGCATCAGCGGCCGGTTCGAGCCGGTCCAGAACAGCCCCAGCCGCGATGCCGCGGCCCGGGGCTTCTGTACCGCCAACACCCGCATGGCGCGCCGCCGCCAGGTGCTGGTGGGCCTGGGCGGTCTGGCCGGCAGCGCCCTGTTCGGCTGGATAGGCTGGCGCCATACGCCGCTGCCCGGCCTGCTGATGGCGCGCTACGCCGACTACCGCAGCGAGACCGGCGAAGTGCGGAGCATCGAACTTCCCGACGGGTCTTCGATCTGGCTGGGCACCGCCAGCGCGTTCGACCTGGACTACCGCAAGAACCTGCGCCGGATTCGCCTGATCGCCGGAGAGATCCTGGTCCAGACCGCGGCCGACCCGGACCGGCCCTTCGTCGTGGATACGCCGCAGGGACGCCTGCGCGCCCTGGGCACCCGCTTCACCGTGCGCCTGGACGACGACGAAACCCTGGTCGCCGTCTACAGCGGCGCCGTCGAGGCCCGCACCGCGGACACCGCCGCCACGCGCATCATCCAGACCGGCCAGCAGACGCGCTTCACCAGCGCAACGCTGGCCGCCGGCGAAATCGCCGACCCCGCGCGCGAAGCGTGGACGCGCGGCATCCTGGTCACGGAGAACACTCCCCTGATCGACGTCGTGCGGGAGCTGCGGCGCTACCGCGGCGGCTACCTCGGCGTCGCGCCCGAAATTGCCCATCTGTCGGTCATCGGCAGCTATCCGGCGACCGATCCGGACCGGGCGCTGGCCATGCTGGAAGCCGTGCTGCCCATCCGGGTGAAACGCCCCCTGTCCTGGTGGGTCAGCATCGAACCCCGGGACGGCGCAGCCTCCAGTCCTTGAACGCCGGGCCTTTCTCGCCCAAAAAACCTGCCGCTCAGGCAAACCGGTTCCGCTTTCGAGCCGCTCGCTCGATCTAATCAATGAGAGCTTCTCAAACAGGACCCGCCCCGCTCCGGCCGGGCGCCTTGTCGCTCTCATCGATAAACCGCGTCTGTGGAACCCCGTCCTTCATGTCTCGTCATCCCGCCGCTCGTGCCGCATGCCAGCCCGCCCATCCCTCGATTCGCCCGTCGCGGCGCCCGGGCGCCCCATTTCGTCTCGCGCCGGCAGCCCGCATCGCCCAATTGGCATTCGCCG
>NZ_LHSJ01000205.1:0-7622 GCF_001270295.1 Achromobacter sp. DMS1
CGGCGGCTCGGCCGGCGCGGCGGCCGGGCGCACGGGCGCCACCGGCATGCGCGGCGCGGCGCCGTGCGAGGGCAACTCGAACTGCACCTGCACCGGACGCTCGTACCACTCGGCGGCCAGGGCCTCGATCTGGTGGGAGAAGTTCTTGCGCACCCAGTCCAGCTTGAAGCGGTTGGGCGCGGCCACGCGCAGCACCGCCTGCGTTTCGTCATACGCAAGCGGGACCAGCGGTCTTATCCACGCGCTGATTTGTTGGGGGGGGAGTTCCTGCTCAAGACGACTGACGCAGGTCTGCCAGAATTCTTTCATGTCGCTCTTGTTCAAACCTCGATTCTACCTTGCCCGGGCAGGGGTTATCCACAGGGAGCGACATGGGCGCCCCGGATCCAGGGGCATAACTGTTTGACAAGACAGGGAAAACTTGCTGAAATGGTGGGCTTTTCCGAATTCTGTCTGTCAGAAGGTTCACAGAAAGCCCGGATCCACTTTCGCCCGGCGCGGCGCGCGCCTGGTGCACATGCGCCAGGATGTCATGCCAAAATGCCTGCCGGCTGCCATGCCTGCAGCTCATTTGCCCGGGTGCATTTTCCACGGTTTCTGGCTGGGCGCCGCCCGCCAGGCCGGCTTGGCGAAAACGGTGGTTGCGAGGCTTTGCTGATATGGCCGCCCGGGATTTTCCCGGCAGAAAGCCCCGTCTGGATGTTTCGCGCCCTTGCCCCGTTTGCCGGGCGCGCCCGCTTCCAGATACCCGCTTTCGACGCGGCCTGGAACCCTCCGGGCAGGTCCTTCTGACTTTTGTTCTTTTTGTGGATCGTCCATGAAACGTACCTACCAGCCTTCCGTCACCCGCCGCAAGCGCACCCACGGCTTTCGCGTGCGCATGAAAACCCGCGCTGGCCGCGCCATCCTGAGCGCCCGCCGCGCCAAGGGCCGCAAGCGCCTGGCCGTCTGAGCCCGGCTTTCCGGTTTCCGGAAACCCGGCTTGCGCGCGGACCGGCAGGCTTGCCCGAGCACTCGCAATCCCGTCCAGGCGCCGCGCCGGCGCCCCGCGCACCGGCCGCAGCCGTCTTGCAGCCCATGTCGCGCCCCACGCTACCGCCGCAGGCGCGGCTGCATCGCCCCTCCGAGTTCGCTTCCGCGCTGAAAGGCCGGCGGCTGGCCCGAGGGGCTTTGTTCGTCGTAACCGCCGCGCCCCCGGCGCCGGCAGAGGGCGAAGCGCCCCACGCCCGGCTGGGCATGGTGATCGCCAAGCGCTATGCCGCCCGCGCCACCACGCGCAACGCCCTCAAGCGGGTCGTGCGCGAGGCGTTCCGCCACCAGCGGGCCCGCCTGCCGGCGCGGGATTACGTGGTGCGCCTGCATAGCAAAGTCGCCCCCGGCTCGCTCACCGCCCTGAAACAGGCGGCACGCGCCGAAGTGGACGCTCACTTTGAACGGATCGCGCGATGATCAGGGCTTTGCTCATCGCGCCGATCCGGTTCTACCGGTTCTTCCTCAGTCCCTGGGTCGGCCGGCAGTGCCGCTACACCCCGACCTGCTCGGCGTACGCGATCGAAGCCATCGAACGGCACGGCGCGCTGAAGGGGCTGTGGCTGGCCGTCCGGCGCATCGGACGCTGCCACCCCTGGTCGCCCGGCGGGCTGGACCCGGTTCCGCCCGCGCCGGGAACCAACGAGCCGCAGTGCTGTTCCCACCGCCACCGCACCCGGCATGAATGACGCTAAACTGGCGGGCTTTGCTGGCCCGTACTTACTTCAGTAGGCACCATGGATATCCGACGAACCGTCCTCTGGATGATCTTTTCCTTCTCGCTGTTGCTCCTCTGGAACAACTGGCAGATCCATAACGGCAAGCCGTCGCTGTTCGGCCCGACGCCGGCGGCCAGCACCAAAGCCGACACCGCCGCCGACCAGAACAACGGCGGCAGCGCCACGCCTTCGGTGCCCAGCGCGCCGGCTTCCGGCACGCCCTCCGCCCCGGCCTCGACGGTGCCCGGCGCCGCGACGGCAGCGTCCGCGCAGTCCGAGCAGGTGGTCGTCACGACCGACGTGCTGCGCCTGACCTTCGACACCCAGGGCGCCCAGCTGGTGCGCGCCGAGCTGCTGAAGTACCCGGCCACCGGCCATGCCGACCAGCCCACCGTGTTGCTGGACCGCTCCGGCGGCCTGACCTACGTGGCCCAGACGGGCGTGGTGGGCGCCCCCAACGGCCAGAGCTTCCCCACTCACATGACGCCCTTCCGCGTCGTGTCCACCGAGCGCGAACTCAAGGGCGACAGCCTGGCCGTGGCGTTCGAGGCCGAATCGGGTGGCGTCAAGGTCACCAAGACCTTCACCCTGCACCGCGGCCGCTACGATATCGACGTGCGCCACGACCTGGCCAACCTGGGCGCCGCCCCCGTCACTCCCGCGGTGTACCTGCAGCTCGAACGCGACGGCAACGATCCGGCCGACACCTCCAGCTTCTATCACACCTTCACCGGCGTGGCCGTCTATTCGGAACAGGACAAGTTCCAGAAGATGACCTTCGCCGATATCGAAAAGAACAAGGCGCACTACATCAAGCAGGCCGACAACGGCTGGATTGCCGTGGTGCAGCACTACTTCGCCACCGCCTGGGTGCCGCCGGAAGGCAAGCAGCGCAACAACGAAGTGCTGCAGGTGCAGAAGAACCTGTACGCAGCCCGCACGGTGGAGGCCGTGGGCGAGATCGCTCCCGGCGCCTCGGCCAGCGTCGACGCCCACCTCTGGGTCGGCCCGCAAGACCAGAAGGCCATGGCCGCGCTCGCGCCCGGCCTCGAACTGGTGGTGGACTACGGCTGGCTCACCATCATCGCCAAGCCGCTGTTCGCGCTCATGACCTGGCTGCATTCCCTGCTGGGCAACTGGGGCTGGACCATCGTGGCCCTCACGGTGCTCATCAAGGCGCTGTTCTATCCGCTGGCCTCGGCCAGCTACCGCTCCATGGCCCGCATGAAGCAGGTGGCTCCGCGCCTGCAGGCCCTGAAGGAAAAGTACGGCGACGACAAGCAGAAGCTCAACGCCGCCATGATGGAGATGTACCGCACCGAGAAGATCAATCCGCTGGGCGGCTGCCTGCCCATGCTGGTGCAGATTCCGGTGTTCATCTCGCTGTACTGGGTGCTGCTGGCCAGCGTCGAAATGCGCGGCGCGCCCTGGATCCTGTGGGTGCACGACCTGTCCGTGCGCGACCCGTACTTCATTCTGCCGGCCGTCATGATGGCCACCATGTTCCTGCAGATCAAGCTGAACCCCACGCCGCCCGATCCCGTGCAGGCCAAGGTCATGATGATCATGCCGCTGGTTTTCGGGGGAATGATGTTCTTCTTCCCGGCGGGCCTGGTGCTCTACTGGTGCGTGAACAACACGCTGTCCATTCTGCAGCAGTGGTCCATTACCCGGTCCATCCAGCGCAAGACGGAAGCCGCGGCCAACCGCTGACCCACTTTCCCGCAAGCAAGAAGCCGGCCCGGTGCCGGCTTTTTTGCGTCCTTTGCGCGGCGCCGTGGCGCGATATCAATAGTTAATATTTATCAAACCTAGGGAATCAATCAACTTCACAACGCAACATCGCACTTCTACTATGGGTCCGTGCTCTTTTCCGCGCCCGCCGCGCCGGACGCGCATATGCCGTCTCCAGCTCCCGGCGAGATCTCTACCGCAACCGAGAAGGAAATCGCGATGACCGACAAGAAACCCCTGACCACCGCTTCCGGCGCCCCCGTGGCCGACAACAACAACACGCTCACCGCCGGTCCGCGCGGGCCCGCCCTGCTCCAGGACTTCTGGCTGATCGAGAAGCTGGCCCACTTCGACCGTGAACGCATCCCGGAGCGGGTGGTCCACGCCAAGGGTTCCGGCGCCTACGGCACCTTCACCGTCACCAACGACATCACGCGCTACACCCGCGCCAGTATCTTTTCCAAGGTCGGCAAGCAGACCCCGCTCTTCCTGCGCTTTTCCACCGTGGCGGGCGAACGCGGCGCGGCCGATGCCGAGCGCGACGTGCGCGGCTTCGCCATCAAGTTCTACACCGACGAAGGCAACTGGGATCTGGTCGGCAACAACACCCCGGTGTTCTTCATCCGCGACCCGCTGAAATTCCCCGACTTTATCCACACCCAGAAGCGCGATCCGCGCACCAACCTGCGCAGCGCCACCGCCGCCTGGGATTTCTGGTCGCTCAGCCCCGAATCGCTGCATCAGGTCACCATCCTGATGAGCGACCGCGGCATTCCGGCCAACCTGCGCCAGCAACACGGTTTCGGCTCGCACACGTTCAGCTTCGTCAACAAGGACAACGAGCGCTTCTATGTCAAATTCCACTTCAAGTCACAGCAAGGCATCGCCTGTCTGACTGACGAAGAAGCCGCCCAGGTGGTGGCGCACGACCGCGAGAGCTCGCAGCGCGACCTGTACGAGAACATCGAGCGCGGCAATTTCCCGCGCTGGACGCTGAAAGTGCAGATCATGCCCGAGGCGCAGGCGGCCACCTACCGCATCAATCCCTTCGACCTCACCAAGGTCTGGCCGCATGCCGACTACCCGCTCATCGAGGTGGGCGTGCTCGAGCTCAACCGGAATCCCGAGAACTATTTCGCCGAAGTGGAACAGGCCGCCTTCACGCCGGCGAACGTGGTGCCGGGCATCGGATTTTCGCCGGACAAGATGCTGCAGGGCCGCCTTTTCTCCTATGGCGACACGCACCGCTACCGCCTGGGCATCAACCACCACCAGATTCCGGTCAACGCCCCGCGGTGTCCGTTCCACAGCTATCACCGCGACGGCGCCGGCCGCGTGGACGGCAACGGCGGCGGCACGCTCAACTACGAACCCAACAGCTTCGGCGAATGGCGCGAAACGCCCTCGGCGGCCGAGCCGCCGCTGGCGCTGGACGGCCAGGCCGCCGACCGCTGGAACCACCGGGAAGACGACGACTACTATTCCCAGCCCGGCGCCCTCTTCCGCCTGATGACGCCCGAGCAGCAGGAGCGGCTGTTCGGCAACATCGGCCGCCACATGGCCGGCGTGCCCGAGGAGATCCAGCGCCGCCAGCTCGAACACTTCCGCAAAGCCGATCCGGCCTATGCGGAAGGCGTGGCCCGTGCCCTGGGCCTGAAGCCGTAGGCGGCCCGGTTCAAGGGCAGCCGGCGCGCTCCGAGAGCACGCGGTCGATCAAGCCCCATTCTTTCGCCTCTTGCGGCGTCATGAAGCGGTCGCGGTCGAGCGCGCGTTCCACCTCCTCGTAGGTGCGCCCGCAGTGTTCCGCGTACAGGCGTGTGATGCGCTGCTTGGTCTGCAGGATTTCCTCGGCGTGGATGAGGATGTCCGAAGCCTGCCCCTGCACGCCGCCCAGCGGCTGGTGCACGTGGAGGCTGGCGTTGGGCAGCGCCACGCGCTCGCCGGGCGCGCCCGCCATCAGCAGGAACGACCCCATGGACCGCGCCGTGCCCATGCACAAGGTGTGCACCGGCGGCTTGATGTACTGCATGGTGTCGTACATGGCCAGGCCGCTGGTGATGACCCCGCCCGGCGAATTGATGTACAGGTGAATGGGCTTGTCCGGATTCTCGGCCTCCAGGAACAGCAGTTGCGCGCACACGCTGGCGGCCACCACATCGTTGACTTCGCCGGTCAGGAAAATGATGCGCTCCCTCAGGAGGCGCGAATAGATATCGTAGGAACGATCCCCGCGGCTCGATTGCTCGACCACCATGGGTATGTACTGCAACAGGCCGCTCATGCCATGCCTCGTTCGGGAAAGAAGTCTGGAGCGCGCAAGCCCTAGGCGGCGCGCATGAATGCGTAGGCGCCGTCGTTGGCCGCTTCCGGCCGCCCTGCCCCTTCCGCGGCCCGCGCCTGGTGAATGATCGTCAGCGCCGTGCCGCCCGCCTCGTTGCCGCGGATGCGCAGCGTGACCTCGCTTTCCAGATGGGGCGGCAATTCGTCGCGCAGGCGGTAGCGCACCTCTTCGCCGGGCACCGCCGACACCGATTCGGCCTGAGCCAGGGCCTTCGAAGGCAGCCATTGCTCGCGGAACTCGGCAATGCTGATGGCGCGCCACACCTTTTCCGGCGGCGCATCCAGCTCGTATTCCTGCACCAGCTCGACGGACAGCCCGCCGCTTTCGATATCGATGTCGCTCATTGGTCCATTTCCTTGAGTAGCGTCCTGAGGGCATCCACGCGCGCCGGCCAGTAGCTGCGGTACCGGTCCAGCCAGCGGATCAGCAGCGCCATGCCCTGCGGATCCACTTCGTAGTTCACGAAGCGGCCCTGGCGTTCCTCGCGCACGAGCCCCGCCTCCCGCAGCACCGACAGGTGCTGCGACATGGCCGGCTGGCTGATCTGCATGCCCGCGCGCAGCGCCGTGGCATTCATGCTGCCCGCCGCGAGCTTGTCGAAGATGGCGCGGCGGGTAGGGTCGGCAAGCGCCTTGAATATTGCGTTTTCCGTCATGCCAATACATTAGTCAATACTTATGTATTTGGCAAGCGCGTTCTGCCGCCAGTCAGGATGCCGCCGCTTGCTCGCCGACGTGGATGCCCAGGCCGGACCGCCCCGGCGCCAGGTCCGCCCGCAAGGCCAGCGACGGAATCTCGTAGGCGCCGCCGTTCTGCCTGCGGAAAGGAATGGGAGCCGTCGTCCACATCGAATCCAGCCGCTGCCCCAGCTCGGCGCGGACTCGGGCAAAGCGCGCCCCGTCCATGCGGCCGGCGCGATAGACCGCGAAGGGCGGCAGCACCTGGAAGCCCGGATAGAACAGCGTGCCGTGCTGGATCGGAAACAGCAGGTCGCCGATGGGGCCGTTGATGCCGCGCGGCGCATAGTGCGATTCCCAGCCCCCGGCCGTCACCACCAGCATGGCGCGCTTGCCCGCAAGCGTGCCCTCCCCGTAGCGGTCGCCCCAGTGGGTGTCCGAATGCTCGCCCACGCCGTAGGCAAAGCCGCAAGCGTAGACGCGCTCGACCCAGCCCTTCATGATGGCCGGCATCGAGAACCACCACAGCGGAAACTGCAGGATCAGGGCGTCCGCCCAAAGCAGCTTCTCCTGCTCGCGCGCGATGTCCGCGCGCTGCATGCCGGTTTCGTAGGCGCGGCGCGCATCCTCCGACGGGTCAAAGCGCGCCGAAGCGCGCGGGGCCAGGCTGTCGCCCGCATCCAGCACGGCCTTCCAGCCCATGGCGTACAGGTCGGAAACCTCCACCTCATGCCCGTTGCCGCGCAGGCGGGACACGGCAAAGTCCCTCAGCGCGCCGTTGAGAGAACGCGGCTCGGGGTGGGCATAGACCAGCAGGACTTTCATGATGTGCTCCAGAGAAGATCGAGAGACACACGATAGGTTTTCCACAGGTATAGTTGAAATAGATATCCACAATGCTTGATATTGCCATGGACAATATATTGAGGCGGCTCGACCTCAATCTGCTGGTCACCCTGGACGCCCTTCTGGCCGAACACAACGTGACGCGCGCCGCGCAGAAACTGCATCTGGCGCAGCCCACCGTCAGCCTGCAGCTCGCGCGGCTGCGCGATGTGTTCTCCGACCCCCTGCTGCTGCCCGGGCCGCGCGGCATGCGCCCCACCGCACGGGCCGACGCGC
>NZ_LHSJ01000206.1:0-7550 GCF_001270295.1 Achromobacter sp. DMS1
GCCGACCCCGCGCCCCCCCCGGAATGACTCCGCCCGCGCAAGCCGCGGGCATCCGGATCGCGCACCCCTAGGCAGGCGAGCGCCAGCTTGCCGTCGCCCAGCAAGGCCAGCGCGAGCGCCGCTACCGCCAGGAAGACCGGATACTCCCAGCCGCCGCCGGGGTTGCCGAAGCCCCAGCCATTGCCGAAGTGCACGGTGGCGGCCACGAACAGCTGCACAGCCCCTACGGCGGCCACCCAGCGCGGCGCGACGCCCAGGATCAGCAGCGCGCCCGCCCCGATCTCGAAGAACGTTACCGGATAGGCCAGCCAGGAGGGAAAGCCGATCTGGCCGAAGAACCCGGCCGTGCCGGGCAGCGTGAAAACCAGCAGCTTGGTCAGGCCGTGGGCCAGGTACATGACGCCCAGCGCCAGGCGCAAAAGCAGGGCGGCGTACGGAGCGGTGCGGGAATCGATCATGAACAACCTCTGTATCGGATACGGGATAGGACTCGCCGCCCACGCGGGAGCCGTCTCGGCGCTATTCTTCCCATTCCGGAAAAGGCGATAAAGATGCAAAATCGCAAATTATTGTTCCTGTTCGGGAAATAATCGTGGATACGCATGCCGCCATGCAGACCTTTGCCAAGGTCGTGGAACTGGGGTCTTTCGCCGCGGCGGCGGACAAACTGGACCTCGCCCGCTCGGTGGTGACGCGCCAGATCGCGCACCTGGAGCACCGGTACGGCGTGCGCCTGCTCAACCGGACCACGCGCAAGCTCAGCCTGACCGATGCCGGACAGGCTTTCTACGAGCGCGTGCGCCCCATCCTCGCCGAAGTGGCCGACCTGGAACTGGCGCTGCAGGCGCAGGGCAGCACGCCCAGCGGCCGGCTGCGGGTAAGCGCGCCTGTGTCCTTCGGCATCCTGCACCTGGGACCGGCCATCGCGGAGTACCTGCAGCAATATCCCGAAGTCACTATCGACCTGGATCTCAACGACCGGGTGGTGGACCTGGTGGAAGACGGCTACGACGTGGCGGTGCGCATCGGGCCGCTGCTGGACTCGTCCCTGGTGGCGCGGCCGCTGGCGCCGCAGCGGCTGCACGTGTGCGCTTCGCCCGGCTACATCGAGCGCCACGGCGCGCCGCGGGTTCCCGAAGACCTGAAACGGCACCGCTGCCTGCACTATGCCTATGCCAGCACCGGCAACGAATGGCGCTTCGAGAAAGACGGGATCAGCCACCTGGTGCGCGTGAACGCGGCCCTGCGCGCGAACAACGGAGACGTGCTGCGCACGGCGGCCCTGGCCGGCCACGGCATCATCTTGCAGCCGGAATTCCTGATCGGCGCAGACCTGCGCGCCGGGCGCCTGGTCGCGCTGCTGGAAGACTACGCCCACACCGAGATTTCGATGTACGCGGTGTACCCGCACCGGCGGTTTCTGTCCCCCAAAGTGCGGTCCTTCGTGGAGCACCTGGAGCGCCGCTTCGGCGCTCGTCCGAGGATCGCGCAGGGCCGCGCCGCACCCGTTAGAATCGTGCCCATGACCGACAAACCGCCTCTCGTCTATTTTCCCGCGCCGCGCCGCGCCAATTTCTGCAGTCAGTGCGGCTCGCCGGTCAGCCGGCGCGTGCCGGAAGGCGACAACCGCGAACGCGACATCTGCGACCATTGCGGCGCCATCCATTACCAGAATCCGCGCCTGGTGGTGGGCACCGTGCCGGTGTGGCAAGACCGCGTGCTGCTGTGCCGCCGCGCCATCGAGCCCCGCTACAACACCTGGACGCTGCCGGCGGGCTTCATGGAGCTGGGCGAAAGCACCGCGCAGGGCGCGGCCCGCGAAACCCTCGAGGAATCGGGCGCGCGCGTGCGGCTGGGCGAGATCTACACCATCATCGACGTGCCGCAGATAGAACAGGTGCACGTGTTCTATCTCGCGCACGCCGCCGGCCCCGAACTGGACCCCGGGCCCGAGAGCCTGGAAGCCCGCTACTACGACGAAGCGGAAATCCCCTGGGACGACCTGGCGTTCCGCACCGTCGTCACCACGCTGCGGCACTTTTTCGAAGACCGCAAGCGCGGCATGTTCGGCCCTCATCACTACACGCTCGAATCGCACCGTTGAAGCTGCCCTGGCTCGCCGCAGACACGCCTTTCCCGCCAGCCTACACAGCGCTGCGCGACCCGGACGGCCTGCTCGCCGCGGGAGCCGATCTTTCGCCGCGCCGCCTCGCGCAGGCGTATTCCAACGGCATCTTTCCCTGGTACTCGGAGGGCGAACCGATACTGTGGTGGAGTCCCGATCCGCGCATGGTGCTGGCCTGCCGGGACTTCGCACCATCTCACTCGCTGCGCAAGCTGCTGCGCCAGATCGCGCGCCATGAACATGAGGCTCCGCGCGTGCGGGTCCGGGTCGACACCGCCTTTGCGGAAGTCATGGCGCAATGCGCCTCCCCCCGCGAGGGACAGCCCGGCACCTGGATCACGGCCGCCATGCAGCAGGCGTACCGCCAATGGCACGAGGCGGGCTTCGTGCACAGCATAGAAACCTGGATCGACGGCGAACTGGCCGGCGGGCTCTACGGCATCAGCCTGGGACGCATGTTTTTCGGCGAATCCATGTTCACCCGCGTGCCCAACGCCTCCAAGATCGCGCTGGCCTATCTGGTGCGGTTCCTGCAGGCGCAGGGCGTGGCCTGGATCGATTGCCAGCAGCAGACCCGGCACCTGGCCAGCCTGGGCGCGCGGCGCCAACCGTAAACCGGGACGCATCATTTCCCGAATAACGGGGCCGCGCCGGGCGGCCCTGCTTGCCCGCCTTGCGGGCAAGCAGGGCGTTTCGTGGTCAAAAGTCCGGCTTAGTGCTTGATTTCCCTCAATTACTATTTTGAAACCGCGATGTCATAAGCGATTCAAGGTAAGCTAAACTTCAGCCACTCTTCTAGCGAGGCTCACAACAGCTTTATGGATTACATCCTCTCCTTCTTTGCCGACGGCCTGACCAAAGCCAGCTGGTGGCAAATCGTCGTCTACACGCTCGTGATGACGCACATCACCATCATCTCGGTGACGGTATTCCTCCATCGCAGCCAGGCGCACCGGGGGCTGGATCTGCATCCCGCCGTCATGCATTTCTTCCGGTTCTGGCTCTGGATGACGACCGGCATGGTCACCAAGGAATGGGTGGCCATCCATCGCAAGCATCACGCCAAGTGCGAAAAAGACGGCGATCCCCACTCGCCCATGCTGTTCGGCATCTGGAAGGTGCTGTTCCGCGGGGCCGAGCTGTACCGCCAGGAATCGGCCAACAAGGAAACCATGGCCAAGTTCGGCCACGGCACGCCCGACGACTGGCTCGAGCGCAACATCTACAGCAAGCACAGCCTGCTGGGCGTGCTCATCATGCTCGCCATCGACATCGCCCTGTTCGGCGCCATCGGCCTCACGGTCTGGGCCGTGCAGATGGCCTGGATCCCGTTCTGGGCGGCCGGCGTGGTGAACGGCATCGGCCACTACTGGGGCTACCGCAACTACAACAGCCCGGACACCAGCACCAACGTGTTCCCGTGGGGCATCATCATCGGCGGCGAAGAGCTGCACAACAACCACCACGCCCACGGCACCTCGGCCAAGTTCTCGGCCAAGTGGTACGAATTCGACCTGGGCTGGTGCTACATCAGCGTGCTGAAGTTCCTGGGCCTGGCCAAGGTCAAGAAGGTCGCGCCCAAGCTCAAGCTCGACGACTCCCGCACGGGCATCGACCTGCGCACCCTGCAGGGCGTGATCACCCACCGCTACGAAGTCATGGCCCGCTACGCCGACGTCATGAAGCGCGCCGCCCGCCAGGAACTGGCCCGTCTGAAGGCTTCCAGCAAGGACACGGCCGACAGCGGCTGGCGCAAGCTTTACAGCGTGCGCCGCGCCCTGCACCGCAACGAAGACATCCTCCAGCCCGAGCAGCGCGAGGCCGTGGACCAGGCCATTGCCCAGAACAAGGCGCTTTCCACGCTGGTGCAGATGCGCCGCGAGCTGGGACGCATCTGGGAAAGCTCCAGCGCCAGCAGCGAACAGTTGCTGCATGACCTGCAAGCCTGGTGCCAGCGTGCCCAGCAAAGCGGCATCGACGGTCTCGAGCAGTTCGCGCAACGCCTGCGCCGCTATGCGGCATGATGCTAGAGCAGCTCAACCCTGAACAACGCGCCGCAGTAACCCTCGAACCGCAGCACGCCCTGGTCCTGGCCGGGGCGGGCAGCGGCAAGACCCGGGTGCTCACCACCCGGATGGCCTGGCTGATTCAAACCGGCCAGGCTTCGCCTTTTGGGCTCCTGGCGGTCACGTTCACCAACAAGGCGGCGCGCGAAATGCTCGCCCGCATGTCGGCCATGCTGCCGATCGACACGCGCGGACTCTGGATCGGCACCTTCCACGGCCTGTGCAACCGCATGCTGCGCGCGCACCACCGCGATGCCGGCCTGCCGCAGAGCTTCCAGATTCTCGACGTCACCGACCAGCTCGCCGCCATCAAGCGGCTCATGAAGGCCAACGGCGTCGACGACGAGAAGTACCCGCCGCGCGACGTGCAGCGCTTCATCAACGGCGCCAAGGAAGAGGGCCTGCGGCCGGCCGACGTGGAAGCCTACGACGCGCACCGCCGCCGCCTCATCGAGGTCTACCAGCTCTACGAGGCCCAGTGCCAGCGCGAGGGCGTGGTCGATTTCGCCGAGCTGCTGCTGCGCGCCTACGAACTGCTGTCGCGCAACGCGCCGGTGCGCGAGCACTACCAGCGCCGCTTCCGCCACATCCTGGTCGACGAGTTCCAGGACACGAACACGCTGCAGTACAAGTGGCTGCGCCTGCTGGCGGGCGGCGGCGCCGCCATCTTCGCGGTGGGCGACGACGACCAGTCCATCTACGCTTTCCGAGGCGCCAACGTCGGCAACATGGCCGACTTCGAGCGCGAGTACGCCCACGGCACGGTCATCCGCCTGGAGCAGAACTACCGTTCCTACGGCCACATCCTGGACTCGGCCAACGCGCTCATCGGCCATAACACCGGCCGGCTGGGCAAGAACCTCTGGACCGAGCAGGGCGAGGGCGAGCCGGTGCGCGTCATGGAGCTGCCTTCCGACGCCATGGAGGCGCAGTGGGTGGTGGACGAGATCCGCTCGCTCATCCACGAGGGCAGCGACCGCCGCGAAATCGCCGTGCTGTACCGCAGCAACGCACAGTCGCGCGTGCTCGAGCACGCCATTTTCTCGGCCGGCATTCCCTACAAGGTGTACGGCGGCCTGCGCTTTTTCGAGCGCCAGGAAATCAAGCACGCGCTGGCCTACCTGCGGCTCATGGCCAATCCGCACGACGACACGTCCTGGATGCGCGTGGTCAATTTCCCCACGCGCGGCATCGGCGCGCGCACCCTGGAGCAGCTTGCCGACGCGGCGCGCGCCGACAATGGCAGCCTGTATTCGGCGGTGGGCCGGGTGGGCGGCAAGGGGGGCTCCAATCTGGCGCAGTTCGCCCAGCTCATCAACCGGCTCATCGCGGAAACCCGCGACCTGCCGCTGCCGGAAATGGTGGAGCACATGCTCGAGGCCAGCGGCCTCAAGGCGCACTACGAATCCGAGCGCGAGGGCGCGGAGCGCCTGGAGAACCTGAACGAACTGATCACGGCCGCGGCGGTGTTCGCTTCCGAGGAAAACTACGACGGCCTGCCCGCGGGCGTGGTGCCCGAGCACGACACCTCGTCCACGCTGATGCCGGGCGTGGTCGATGCGCCAGCCCTGGTTCCCGACGCCATGACGCCGCTGGCGGCTTTCCTGTCGCACGCGGCGCTGGAAGCCGGCGACAACCAGGCCCAGCAGGGCCAGGACGCGGTGCAGCTCATGACCGTGCATGCCGCCAAGGGCCTGGAGTTCAACAACGTCTTCATCACCGGCCTGGAAGAGGGGCTGTTCCCGCACGAGAACAGCATTCTCGAACCCTCGGGCCTGGAAGAAGAACGCCGCCTGATGTACGTGGCCATCACGCGGGCCCGCGAACGGCTGTACATCACCCTGGCGCAAAGCCGCATGCTGCACGGCCAGACCCGCTACGCCATGCGCTCGCGCTTCCTGGAGGAAATCCCCGAGCAGCACCTGAAATGGCTCAGCCCCCGGGCGGGCGCGGGCCACGGCGGCCCGCAGCAGGCGGCCTGGGCAGGCCAGCGCGCCGATGCGTTCGGACGCCGGCCCACCAATACGATTGCGCCGCGTCAAGCGCGCAGCGCGACCAGCGGCGTCACCGTGGGCGATAAGCAGTATCGTGTAGGGCAGGGCGTGCGCCACGCGCGCTTCGGAGACGGCACCATCATCGGGCTGAGCGGCGCCGGGCAGGACGCCCAGGCCCAGATCCAGTTCCGCGACGTGGGCGCCAAGACCTTGGCGCTGGGCATCGCCAAGCTGGAAATCATTCAGGGCTGAGCCACACTCGGGGCACGACATGGCGAATCATGCGTCTTACAGCGCGGACCTGGCGGCATTGCGCGCCGAAATCGACGAAATCGACCAGCAGATCATCCTGCTGCTGGGGGTGCGGTTCCGCTGCACCGACCAGCTCGGCGAAATCAAGCACACCCACGGGCTCGACCTGGTCGATCCGAAGCGCGAGGCCCACCAGGTGGCGCGCATCCGCCGCCTGGCCGAAGAGGCCGGCGTTCCGCCCGCCCTGGCCGAAACCATTCTGCGCGAAATCATCGACACGGTAGTGGACGCCCACGCGCGCCTGCGCGACCGCCCGTACTCCTGATCCGTTCCGGGACGGCTTTCCGGCACCACAAACGCCGCCCGGCATGGGCGGCGTTCTATTGTCTACAGCGCCTCGAGGAACGCCAGCAGCGCGTCGATTTCCTCCGGCGTGAGATCGAGCCGCCGGATGTGGGGCGACTTTACCGGCGCATACGGGTCGGGCGGATCCGCCGGCGGCGTCTCGCGGCCCATGCCCGCGTTGTACATGCGCAGCAGGCCCTTCAGGTCGCCGAACAGGCCGTTGTGCATCCAGGGCCCTGCGCGCGACACATTGCGCAGGCTGGGCGTGCGGAACTTGCCCAGGTCCCGGGGGTCCCGCGTCACTTCGTAGCGGCCCAGGTCCTGGTTGCGGCGTCCGTAGAAAGACAGGCCGATGTTGTGGAAACCGTTGTCCGTCAGCAGCGGCCCGTTGTGGCAGTTCATGCATCGCGCCTTGGTGCGGAACAGATGCAGGCCCAGCAATTGGGCGTCGTCCAGCGCGTCGCGCCGTCCGTCCAGGAATGCGTCGAAGGCTGTGCGTTCCGGCCGCAGCGTGGCGACATAGGCGGCCAGGGCGCGGGCCAGGCGGTCGGCCGTCACAGGCGACTGCGTGGGCCCGGCGTCGCCGAAGGCGCGCAGGAACTCGGCCGGATACGGCGGGGTGTCGCGCAGCCGCGCAACCGCGCCGGCGGCGTCGTGGTTCATCTCGCGCGCATCGTGGATCGGCCCCAGCACCTGCTCCTGCAGGCTCGCGGCGCGCCCGTCCCAGAACAGCGCGGGAGAGAAGGGCGCGGCATACAGCGGCATGGA
>NZ_LHSJ01000207.1:0-13480 GCF_001270295.1 Achromobacter sp. DMS1
GAGGGCGCGGCGCGGGCCGCGGACGAGTCCGACGATGCGGCCGGGCGCAACGCGCGGCAGGCCGCGGCGGCCGACGGTGCGCCGTCGACCTTGCCGGACGCCAGCCCGGCGGGGCTGGCCGGGCCTAACCTGGCCGGGCCTGACCTGGCCGGGCCTGACCGCGCCTGACCTGGCGTGCCGTCGCGATGAGCGGCCTCAGGCCGGAAAGTTGTCGCCCGAGGCTTCGCGCCGCATGAGGTCTTCGACGATGACCAGCGCGGCTTCCAGCGTGAATTCGCCGTTGGCGATGCGCTGCACGGCGGCGCCGGGCTCGATGGCGTCGATTTCCATGACCTCGCCGTCGCGGTTGGCGGGGCGGGCGCCGGCTTCGAGCACACAGGTGCTGGTCAGTACGTCTTCGACCTGGTAGCCCTCGGGCAGGCGGCGGTGGATGCGCAGAATGGCGCGCAGGGCGGACCGGCGGCGCAGGTCCGGCGCGTCGAGCCCGGCCTCTTCGCCGCATTCGCGCAGCAGCGCCTCTTCCAGCGGTTCGCCGCTGCCGGCCAGGCCGCCGACCAGCGTGTCCCACATGCCCGGATCGGTGGCTTTGCCGAGCGAGCGCCGCGCCACCCAGAGCCGGCCGTCCGGCGTCCAGGCATTGAGATGCACGGCTTTGGTCAGCAGGCCCAGCGGCCGCATGGCGGCACGCTCGATCACGCCCAGCCAGGTTTCGCCGTCGGTGACATCCAGCAATTCATCGCGCCAGCCGCGCAGGCAGTTGGCCTGCCGCAGGGCCTGGGCCGATCGCTCGAGCACCTCGTTGAGAGCGTCGCCCGGCGCGAGGCCGGCGCCGATGCGCAGCGTCTGGCCGTCCGATTCGACATGGGCCACGCCGCGCAGGGCATCGCAGGCCGCATGCGTGGCCCAGCCGCAGCGGCGTCCCGCTATATACAAGATGCGCGCGCCGTCGGGCGCGGGCTCCTGGGCGCGCACGCGCAGTCTTGCATAGAGGTCGGGCAGGGGATGAAGCATGGATCGGGCCATCGAAGAGCGACCGGCAGATTTTATGCCAGCGCAGACCGGCGCGCGGCCCCGGCGTCAAAGCGGTTCGCGCCCATGGGGGCGGGCGTCATGATTTCAAGAGCGCGAACTTACATCTATTTGCGCGTCCGCTATAATCCGCCAGTTTCTTTGTGATTTCGAGTGGGAACGCGGGGGCCGCTCAACTCCTGCCTGACCCTGCCATCTAATAATTGCGCGTAGTCCTGTACAAGTGACATCCGTGCCACAGGGCGACAGGGCCTTCGCGCCATGTTTCGAGGTAAGCATGAAGAAGTGGAGAGGGATACTCGGGGCTTGTGCATTGCTGATTGGCCAGGTGGCCGGCGCTCAGGTGCAAGACATGCCCGGCGGCCCGAAGGTCAATCAGCTTAACCTGCACGAAGGCGTCACACAGATCACCCGGGATGTCATGTGGTTGCACTGGATGCTGCTCACGATCTGTATCGTGATCTTCATCGGTGTCTTCGGAGTGATGTTCTACTCCATCTGGGCGCACCGCAAATCGCGCGGCCACCAGGCCGCCACCTTCCACGAGCACCTGGGCGTCGAAGTCGCCTGGACCGTCATCCCCTTCATCATCGTCATCGCCATGGCGCTGCCGGCCACCAAGACGGTCGTCGCCATGAAAGACACTTCCAGCGCCGACCTCACCGTGAAGGTCACCGGCTACCAGTGGAAATGGGGCTACGAATACCTGGACGGCGCGGCCGCCGGGGTCAAGTTCCTGTCCACCCTGGCCACGCCGCGCGCGCAAATCGAAAACCGCGAGCCCAAGGGCGAGTTCTACCTCATGGAGGTGGACAACCCGCTGGTGGTGCCGGTGGACAAGAAGGTCCGCGTGGTGCTCACCGCCGCCGACGTCATCCATTCCTGGATGGTGCCGGACTTCGGCGTCAAGCAGGACGCGATCCCGGGCTTTCTGCGCGACGCCTGGTTCCGCGCCGAGAAACCGGGCATCTATCGGGGCCAGTGCGCCGAGCTTTGCGGCAAGGACCACGCCTTCATGCCCATCGTAGTGGAAGTGAAGTCGCAGGCGGACTACGATAAGTGGGTGGGAGAACAGCAGAAGAAGATGGCGGCCAGCGCCGACGATCCCAACAAGGAGTGGACGGAGGCCGAACTGGTTGCCCGGGGCGAGAAAGTGTTCGGCGCCAATTGCGTGGCCTGTCACCAGGCCAACGGCAAGGGCGTGCCGGGCAGCTTCCCCGCGCTCGATGGAGACAAGATCGTGCTCGGCCCCAAGGCGGAGCAGATCAAGACCGTGCTGCACGGCCGGCCCGGCACCGCCATGGCGCCGTTCGGCGGCCAGCTCAACGACGTCGAAATCGCGGCGGTCATCAGCTATACGCGCCATGCCTGGAGCAATGCAGGCAAGGGGCAGGACCCGACGGTTCTTCCGAAGGACGTGGCGGCCGCGCGCTGATCGCGCGCTCCGCCCTCCCCAGGCAGGAACCGGTTCCGTTTAGTCGAGATACTTGGCCGGACCGCGCCAGGCGCGGCCGGCCCTCAGCAGGAAGGAGTCCATCATGAGCAGCGTCACTGTAGACCACGTGTCGCCGGGCCAGGGTCACCATGACCACCACCACGCCATGCCCTCGGGCTGGCGCCGCTGGCTGTTCGCCACCAACCACAAAGACATCGGGACGATGTACCTCATCTTCTCGTTCGTCATGCTGCTGGAGGGCGGCACGTTGGCCCTGCTGCTGCGCACCGAGCTGTTCGAGCCGGGCCTGCAGTTCTTCCGCCCCGAGCTCTTCAACCAGTTCACCACCATGCACGGCCTCATCATGGTGTTCGGCGCCATCATGCCGGCCTTCGTGGGCTTCGCGAACTGGATGATCCCCATGCAGATCGGCGCCTCGGACATGGCGTTCGCGCGCATGAACAACTTCAGCTTCTGGCTGCTGCCGGTGGCGGCCATCATGCTGACCACCTCGTTCTTCGTGCCCGGCGGCGCCACCGCGGCCGGCTGGACGCTGTATGCGCCGCTGTCGCTGCAGATGGGCCCGGGCATGGACCTGGGCATCTTCGCCATGCACATCATGGGCGCCTCGTCCATCATGGGCGCGATCAACATCATCGTGACCATCCTGAACATGCGCGCGCCCGGCCTCACGCTGATGAAGATGCCGCTCTTCTGCTGGACCTGGCTCATCACCGCCTTCCTGCTGCTGGCCGTGATGCCGGTGCTGGCCGCGGCCATCACCATGGTGCTCACCGACCGCCACTTCGGCACGGGCTTCTTCAACGCGGCCGCCGGCGGCGACCCGGTGCTCTACCAGCACGTGTTCTGGTTCTTCGGGCACCCCGAGGTGTACATCATGATCCTGCCGGCCTTCGGCATCGTGTCGGCCATCGTGCCGGCCTTCGCGCGCAAGAAGCTGTTCGGCTACGCCTCCATGGTGTACGCCACCGCCTCCATCGCGGTGCTGTCGTTCATCGTGTGGGCGCACCACATGTTCACCACCGGCATGCCCGTCACCGGCCAGCTCTATTTCATGTACGCCACCATGCTGATCTCCATTCCCACGGGGGTGAAGGTCTTCAACTGGGTGGCCACCATGTGGCGCGGCTCCATGACCTTCGAAACCCCGATGCTGTTCGCCATCGGGTTCATCTTCGTGTTCACCATGGGCGGCTTCACGGGCCTGATTCTTTCGGTGGCGCCCATCGACATCCAGGTGCACGACACCTATTACGTGGTGGCCCATTTCCACTACGTCCTGGTGGCCGGCTCGCTGTTCGCCCTGTTCGCGGGCACCTACTACTGGCTGCCCAAGTGGACCGGCCGCATGTACAGCGAAAAACTGGGCAAGCTGCACTTCTGGTCGTCGCTGATCTCCTTCAACCTGACGTTCTTCCCGATGCACTTCCTGGGCCTGGCCGGCATGCCGCGCCGCTACGCCGACTACGCCGCGCAGTTCACCACCTTCCACCAGATCGCCACCATCGGCGCGTTCTGGTTCGGGCTGTCGCAGCTCATCTTCCTGTGGGCGGTGTTGCGCTGCTACATGGGCAAGGGCGAGCGCGCCTCCGCCAAGCCGTGGGAAGGCGCCGAAGGGCTGGAATGGACCGTGCCGTCGCCGGCGCCGTTCCACACCTTCGAGACGCCGCCCGAAGTGAAGTGACGTGCCGCCGACCACCGACCCGGACCGCCGCGCCATGACGCCCGAACAACGCCGCCGCAACCGCATCGCGGGCCTGATCCTGCTGGCCTTCGTGGCGGCGGTGTTCGTCTGGACGCTGCTGCGGGGCTCCGCGCTGCTGGGCGGCGCGGCCATGGGGTAGCGCCATGAGCGAAGACCTGCGCGACACCGCCCAGCGCAAGCTGAGCTTCGTCCAGACGGTCAAGGCGGTGGCCTGGGCCTTTTTCGGCGTGCGCAAGGGGGCGGGCTACCGCGAAGACATCGCGCGGCTCAACCCGGTCTACGTCATCGTGGCCGGGCTGCTGGCCGCCGCGCTGTTCGTGACGGCGCTGGTGTTCATCGTGCGCTGGGCGGTGGCCAGCCTGAGCTGAGATTCGAACAACTTCAAATCAAACATCCGTACCAGGGAGAAAGCCATGAGTGCAAGCCACTCGGTTCAAGGTAAAGAGGCGCCGTACTACTACGTGCCCGCCGATTCCGGCCACCCCGTGCGCACGGCGCTGGCCCTGCTCTGCATGGGGCTGGGCGCAGCCGCCTGGATCAACGGCGTGGGCTGGGGCAAATGGCTGGTGCTGGCGGGGTTCATCGGCGTGGTGACGGTGCTGTATTTCTGGTTCGGCGACGCCATCCACGAGTCGGAGTCGGGGCTCAACAGCAAGCGCATCGACAACTCCTACCGCTGGGGCATGAGCTGGTTCATCTTCTCGGAGGTGATGTTCTTCGCGGCCTTCTTCGGCGCCCTCTGGTATGCGCGCACCATCACCACGCCGTGGCTGGGCGACATGGACCACAAGCTGCTGCTGTGGCCCGATTTCCAGGCCACCTGGCCCAACTTCGGCCCGGCCGGCGTGGTGGAGCACTTCCAGACCGTGGGACCGTTCTGGCTGCCCACCATCAACACGGCCCTGCTGCTCAGTTCCGGCGTCACGCTCACCATCGCGCACCACGCGCTGCGCGCGAATCACCGCGGCAAGGCCATCTTCTGGCTGCTCGCCACCGTGATCCTGGGGTTCGTGTTCGTGGCCTGCCAGGCCACCGAATACCACCACGCCTATACCGAACTGAACCTCAAGTTCAACTCGGGCGCATACGGCTCGCTGTTCTACATGCTGACGGGCTTTCACGGCTTTCACGTCATCATGGGCGCCACCATGCTGACGGTCATCCTCATCCGCCTGATCCGCGGCCATTTCACGCCCGATCATCATTTCGGCTTCGAGGGCGCGGCCTGGTACTGGCACTTCGTGGACGTGGTCTGGCTGGGCCTGTACCTGTTCGTCTACTGGATGTGACCTTCCCGGGCGGGGCGGGCCGCCGCCTTGGCCTACAATGCGTACCGCCGGGCGGCGCCTGCGCCGCCCGGCGCGTTCATCTGAGGCCCGTGCTCTCTATCCAGCCCATGTGATGGGCAAACAGCACGAAAAGAAAGAGCGCCACCGACAGCCCGATCCGCACCGTGAGCGCGTTGACCGTGCGATTGGTGGAACCCTTGTCGCGCATCAGATAGACCAGGGCGGACGCCAGGCTGGCCAGGATACCGATAAAGGCCAGTACGACGAATGCGCGCATATTGGTCTCCCCGAGTGGTTCTGCATTGATATGGACATGGCCCGACCGCACTCTTCCCGCACCACCGCCGCCGCCCTGCTGTTGCTGGGCGCCGCCGTGGCCGCGCTGGCGTCGCTGGGGCAGTGGCAATTGCGCCGCGGCGACGAGCGACGCGCCATTCTGGCGGCGATCGAGGCCNGGGCACGGCCGGCGCGGGCGGGGGCTGGGTCGTGCCCGTTTGCGAGAACTGCTTCCAGACTTCGATGGCGCGCAGGCGCTGCCTGGCCACGGTCTGGATGCGCTCGCGCAGGTGCTCGTCGCGCGCCAGCAGCGCATGGAAATCGCGCGACGAAAGCATCAACAGCTTGCTGTAACCCAGCGACGTGACCTCCGGCGCGATCTGCTGTTCGCCCAGCAGGCCCAGTTCGCCGAAGAACTCCCCGCTGCCCAGTTCGATCAGGGTGTGGTCGGGCAGGTGCACGGCCACCGCCCCCGAGGCCACGAAGCACATTTCCTCGCCGTGCCGGCCCTTGGTCAGCACGCGCTGGTCGGGCAGCGCCAGACGCGGCTTGAGCAGCTTGGAGATGGCGCGCAGCGAATCGGGCGACAGTCCTTCGAAAAGCGGCACGCGCTTGATGAGGTCCGCCGCGCCCAGTTCCATGTCCAGCGGGGGGTGGGTGTCGATGTGCGCCCAGCGGCTCTTCAGCTGGGCCATCAGGTCGGCATAGACTTCGCCGCTGATGAGGAACTGCTCCAGCATGTCGCGGTAGCGGATGCGCTCGAGCTCGCGCGCCACCCGCCCCAGATAGCTTTCCTGCAGCCATTGGGCATAGGACGGATACTGCAGGTTCAGGGCCTGCAGCGCGTTCTCGATGAGATCGAGCCGGCGCTGGTGCAGGCTGACGATGCGCTGCGTGGCCTCTTCGCCCAGCAGCGGCGTGATCTGCTCGCGCGCGAACACGATGAGCCGCTGCGCCACCGAACGCTTGCTCATGAGGTTGGCGAAGCGCTGGCCCAGTTCGCGCGCCAGCCAGCCCTGGAAGCCGAACAGGTAATGTACGCGCAGCGCCAGGCGAAAGCCCGCCGAGTAGCGCACGTCGGCGACGATGGCGTTCTCGAACCCGGCCACGCCGCCGGTCCGGATAGCGTCCTCCAGCCGTTCGGCGCGGGCCAGCAGCGATTCGGCCATGCGCCAGTCGACGATCTGCGCCTTCAGGATGTCGAAGAACATTTCTTCTTCGCGCTGCGCCACGATGGCCAGGCCCACGGACACGCGCTGCTCGTCGCTCATCTGGCCGACCTGGCCGTCGTGCACGCTGGCGAGGCTGGCGTCGAACACGGCGCGGATGCGGTCGCGCACCTCCGTGCCGATGTGCTCGGACTTGGCCACCTCCTCGGTCTTGCCCTGCAG
The DNA here is from genome assembly GCF_001270295.1 of Achromobacter sp. DMS1. NCBI lineage: Bacteria > Pseudomonadati > Pseudomonadota > Betaproteobacteria > Burkholderiales > Alcaligenaceae > Achromobacter > Achromobacter sp. DMS1. The sequence continues at coordinate 7,147 of NZ_LHSJ01000207.1, forward strand.
GTCTTCCAGCGCCACGGCCAGCGCCTGGTTGCGGATGGTGCGCTCCACCGGGGAAAGCTGGTTCAGGCCCAGCGTGCGGATCAGCGGCCGCAGGCTGATGCCGTTGACGAACAGGGTGACCAGCACGAAGGCCGTGGTGGCCACGGCGATGAACTGCCGCGCTTCCTCGGGCACCCCGGTCTGCTCGGTCACGGCCAGGGCCAGGGCCAGGGACACCGCGCCCCGCAATCCGCCCCAGAGCATCACGACCTTGTAGGGATTGCTCACCTTGGTGCCCAGCGGCGTCAGGCCCAGGAGGGGCAGCAGGCCGAACACCACGATGGCGCGCGCCACCAGGGTGGCGACGAACAGCACCGCCACCAGCAGCAGCTCCTGCCAGTCGGCGGCCGCCATCAGCTTGGGGATCAGCATGGCGGCGAACAGGAAGATGAGCGAATTGGCCCAGAAGCCGAACTGCTCCCAGGAACTGGACAGGTACTCGAACGTGGTGGGCGACATGCGCGTGCGGCCCGCCGATCCCACCACCAGCCCCGCGATGACGGTGGCCACCACGCCGGAAACGTGCAGATAGTGCTCGGAAATGAAGAACGACAAATAGGCCAGCGTCAGCGTCAGGGTGATCTCGGCCGTGGGAAAACCGCGCAGCCAGGCGAACAGGAAGCAGGCCAGCCGGCCCATGGCGAAGCCCGCCAGGCCGCCGCCCAGGAAGTGCACCACGAAGTCGTTGAACACCCCGCCCACGCTCAGCACGCCATGCCCGCTCAGCACCGCCAGCAGCACGGAGTACAGCGCGATGGACGCGGCGTCGTTGAACAGGCTCTCGCCCTCGACCAGGGTGGTGAGCCGCTTGGGCGCCCCCACCTCGCGGAAGATGCCCACCACCGCCACGGGGTCGGTGGTGGCCACGATGGCGCCCAGCAGCAGGCACACCACCAACCCGTAGGACGAAACCATGTCGAGCGTGAAGCCCACGACCACGGTGCAGACCACCACGGCCACGATGGCCATCATGAGAATGGGGCCGATATCGTCCATCAGCCGCCGCACGTTCATGGACAAGGCCGTCTCGAACAGCAGCACCGGCAGGAACACCATGAGAAAGGTTTCGGACGAAATCTCGAAGCGTTCCAGCGAATCCAGGAAATCGCCGATCCAGCGCGGGGCCCAGCCGTGCACGTGGACGACAATGCCCAGCAGACAGCCCACGATGGCCAGCAGCACCGAGTAAGGCAGCTTCACCCGCCCGGCCAGCGGCGGCATGAAGCAGACCAGCGTCAGCAGGCCGGCCAGACCGAATACGAGAAATCCAACATCCATGTAAGTAAGACGCCCCAACAATCCTGTGGAAATTTTCACAAGAATAGCGGGTTTTGCCGCGCCGCCCGGCGCGGACAGGCACGGCCCGCACGTTTCGTTACCCGTGAGACCGGATGCGAAACCCGCAATGCGCGGTTTTTTGGGTAAGGTAGCGCGAGGAAATTTCCGAGGAGGATTCCTTGGTCCGCATACATACCCTCGGCCGGCGCGACGACGCGCCCGCCATGCTTGTGCAATTGACCGATTGCCATCTGTTCGGACAGCCCGACACGGCAATGCTGGGCGTGAACACCGACGCCAGCCTGCGCGCCGTGCTGCGGCAGGTCCAGGCCGACGGCAAGCGGCCCGACCTGCTGCTGGCCACGGGCGATCTTTCGCAGGACGGCGAGGCGGCCTCTTATCGGCGCTTTGCCGGCATCCTGCGCGAGGCCGAACCGCTGCAGAATACCGTCATCCGCTGCCTGCCCGGCAACCACGACCTGCCCGCGGTGCTGCGGCAGGAGCTGCCCGAATGGAGCCAGCCCGTGACCGACGTAGGCGCATGGCGCGTGGTGTGCCTGGACACCACGGTGCCCGGCTCCACCGCCGGCCACCTGCCCGCCGGCCAGCTCGACCTGCTGGAAGAAGCGCTGGCCCAGGCGCCGCACCGCCATACCCTGGTGGCCATGCACCACAACCCCATGCAGATCGACAGCCACTGGCACGACTCGATGATGATCGACAACCCGGAGGCGCTCTTCAAGCTGCTGGCGCGCTGGCCGCAAGCGCGGGTGGTGCTCTGGGGCCACGTGCATCACGAATTCGACCGCCGGCGGCACAACCTGCGCCTGCTGGCCACGCCGTCGACCTGTTTCCAGTTCTCGATCCGCGACGGCCGCCACGTGGTGGACAATCTCGCGCCCGGCTACCGCTGGATCAAGCTGTACCAGGACGGCTCCATGGCCACGGGCGTGCGACGCGTGCAGGACGCCCTGCTGCGCGGGGCGCTGGCCGCCCCGGACAACGCCCGGGCCGCCTGAACGCCAGGCGCGCCCAGCCCCGGAAGCCGCGCTTGCGCGGCTTTTTTGTTGGCGGCAGGGAAGAGAGAGGGGGCGCACGCGCGGCGAGCGCGCATAAAAAACGGGGCGCCGATATGCGGGCGCCCCGTAAGCATCCGTCTCATAGGGGAGGGGAAAGAGGAGAAGCCGAGACGGATGACAAGACGGCAAACCGAAGTTCGCGGTCTACATGGAGTTAGGCGGCGCGGGCACGATTAAGTTTCGGGCGCGCCTGGTTTTTTTGACCCGAATTTGTATCCATATATTTGAAGGCGGCGCAGACCGCGGAAGACCCGCCGTGCGCCGCAAAAAACGAGGGCCGCGCGAGCGGCCCTGGGCGGATCCGGAACCCCGGGGATCAGGCGCTCAGGCTGCCGCGCATTTTCTTGAGGGCGGCGGCCTCGATCTGGCGGATGCGCTCGGCCGACACGCCGAATTCCTCGGCCAGTTCGTGCAGCGTGGCGCCGCCGTCGTCCTGCAGCCAGCGCGCTTCCACGATGCGGCGCGAACGCGGGTCCAGGGCTTCCAGGGCGCTGCTCAGGCCCGCCGTCTGCAGGCGGTCGCGCGCGGCGCGCTCCAGCACCCGGGTGGGCTCCTGGCGGCCGTCGTCGGAAAGATAGGCGATGGGGGCGTAGCTGTCCTCGTCGTCGTCCTGCCCTTCGAGCGACATGTCGCGTCCGGACATGCGGACTTCCATTTCGCTCACGTCTTCGCGGCGCACGTTCAGTTCGCGGGCGATGTTGTCGACCTGTTCGGAATCCAGCGTCTGGCCGTCCGGGCGCATGCTGCGCAGGTTGAAGAACAGCTTGCGCTGCGCCTTGGTGGTGGCCACCTTGACCAGGCGCCAGTTGCGGATGATGTATTCGTGGATTTCCGCCTTGATCCAGTGAACGGCGAACGACACCAGGCGCACGCCCCGCTCGGGATCGAAGCGCTTGACGGCTTTCATCAGCCCGACGTTGCCTTCCTGGATGAGGTCGGCGTGCGGCAGGCCGTAGCCCAGGTACTGGCGCGCCACCGAAACCACCAGGCGCAGGTGCGACAGCACCAGCTCGCGCGCGGCGTCGAGGTCGTCGTGGTCGCGCAGGCGGCGGCCGAGTTCGGTTTCGCGTTCAGCCGTCAGCACGGGCAGGCGATTGACCGCCGAGATGTAGGCGTCGATCGTGCCCAGCGCGCCCGGATTGGCGATGGCCAACGCCAGAGCGTTGCCGGGCGCGGCCAACGAGGTACTGGGTTGCTTCATGGCGGGAGTCTCCGGAAGGCTTGGGGATAACGACATGGATTCGATGTTAGCACTCTGATTATGGGAGTGCTAATTCGACTGTTGCGGCGCGTCAAAGTTTCCGCTTTCGTTATGCGACCCCAATTTTAACGGCCTGGGGCAAGGGCCGCCCGGCCCGGACCCGGCGAGCGGGCGCGCAGCGGGATCAGAGGGTCACCAGCCCAGCCGCTTCAGGCCCTCAGCCGTGGCTTGGCCATCGGGACGGACGAACAGCGCGCCGCGCGGGTCGAGCAGGACCTGGTAGCGCGCGCCATCGAACAGCGGCATGTAGGCGGCGCTGCCGAACTGTACGTCCACGAAGGGAAACCAGTTGGGAAACGACTGCTTGAGGGCGGCCAGGTCCGGCGCCGGCCAGTCGTCCAGCGGATGCACCGACCGGGTGGCCGAGGCCTCGCGGGCGGCATCGCTGTAGCGGCCCGACAGGCGCTCCAGCCGGTAGAGCGGCGGCACGCCGGCCAGCAGGGCGGGCAGGCGCCAGCGCACCACGCGCGCGTCGATCTGCCACTGGTCGCCGTAGAGCACGTATTGCTTGTTGCCCACGCCTTGGGCGCTGGCATGGACGAGGAACTGCCCTTCCGCCTGCTGGCGCACCTCGATGAGAGCCACGGGGGTGTCGGCGGTCAGCCGGAAGAACTGGACCAGCGACAGCGCCAGCAGGCCGGACACGCAGCCCAGCGCCACCAGCAGCAGCCCGAAGAGCCGGCGCACCGGACGGAACTGGAACATGCGGCGGCCGCGCTCGTCGCGCGGCCCGCCCCGCCCCAGCAGCATGAACAGCCCCGGCAGCAGCACGATCACCGCGCCCGCCAGTATCCAGACAAAAGGAGCAATACCGCTTATCAACTCGGGCTTCCCCATGAAAAGAACGCCGCGGCCCGGCCCGGCGCGGCGCTGCCCGCGGGCCTGCCGCGGCAGGCAAACCAGTATAGAAGCCCGCTCTCAGGCGGCCGGTTTTCCAAGCCGCTCGACGTGAAACCGGATGTGATCCTCGATGAAACTGGAGATGAAGTAGTAGCCATGATCGTAGCCCTCGTGCCGGCGCAGCGTGAGGGGCTGGCCCGCCTGCGCGCAGGCGGCCTCGAACACCTCGGGATACAACTGTTCGGCCAGGAACTGGTCGGCGGTGCCCTGGTCGATCAGGATGCCGTCCGGGAAGGGCTGGCGCAGGCCGCGCATGAGCGCCGAAGCGTCGTAGGCTTCCCATTGAGCGGCATCGTCGCCGAGATAGGCGCCGAAGGCCTTCTTGCCCCAAGGGCACAGGCTGGGCGCGGCCATGGGCGCGAAAGCCGACACCGAGCGGAAAAGGCCGGGGTTGCGCAGCGCCAGCACCAGTGCGCCGTGCCCGCCCATGGAATGGCCGAAAATGCCGGCGCGCGCGGCGTCGCCCGGCAGGGCGCCGCCGGTGGCGATGCGGTACAGCTCGCGCGTGACGTAGCTATACATGCGGTAATGGCCGCGCCAGGGGGCGCGGGCGGCGTCCAGGTAGAAGCCCGCGCCGGTGCCCAGGTCCCAGCTTTCGTCTTCGCCCGGCACGTTGGCCCCGCGCGGGCTGGTGTCGGGCGCCACGAGCATGACGCCCAGCTCGGCGGCCAGGCGCTGCGCGCCCGCCTTGATCATGAAGGTTTCCTCGGTGCAGGTCAGGCCCGCGAGGTAGAACAGCACCGGCACCGGGCCGGCGGCGGCCTGCGGCGGCAGGTAGGCCGAAAAGCGCATGGGCAGGCCGATCTCCTCCGACGCGTGACGGTAAAAGCGCTGCGAACCGCCGAAACAGCGGTGCTCGGAAATGAGTTCCAGGGCCGTGGCCATAGGAAGAGTCTCCTGATGGGAAAATGGGGCGGGCGAAGCCGGGGATTAGGGTATATCCACGGTGCGAGGTTCCGTCGCCAAATGTTAACCTGCGCGTCTAGAGGTCCTGTACGGCGCGAATCCGCGATCCGGATTCGGTTTCGCGGCTGAAAGGCTTGACCGCGGCCTATCGTGGCACTATTTATATACCCATAGCGAAGACACCCCGTTCTTCCATGCGCAAGCCCTGACACTATGGCTCGTCTGCCCCGTCTGTACGCCCCCGGGCTGCCCCAACTGGTGCAGGCCAACTTCATTCAGCCGCTGGCGGCGCCGTCGCAGCCCGCTCCGGCCGACATCCTCAACCAGCTTGCCGCCTGGCTGGGCGAATCCGCCCTGCGCCATCGTGTTTCCGTGCATGGATGGGTGCTCGCCAACGACCGCATCCTGCTGCTGGCCACGCCGGCCGACGAAGAAGGACTGCCGCGCCTGATGCAGACACTGGGCCGCAATCTCGCCGCGCGCCTGCGCGGCGGGCGCGTGTTCGCGGGGCGCTACCGCTCGGCCCTGCTCGAGCCCGGCGCCTGGGTCCTGCCCGCGCTGGTCTGGCTCGAAACCTACCCGGTGCGCAGCGGCGCATCGCAGGACGCCGACTCGTGGCCATGGTCGTCCGCCGCCAGCCACACGGGCAACACCAGCGCGCCGCCGGCCGCCTGGCAGTCCGACCACGCCGACTACTGGGCCTGCGGCAACACGCCGTTCGACCGCCAGGCCAACTACCGCAAGCGCCTGCACGACGGCCTGACCCGCGAAGAATCGCAGCGCATCGACCAGGCCGTGTCGGGGCAATGGGCGCTGGGCGGCCCGGGCTTCATCGCCAGCCTGGCGCATACGGCCAGCCGCCGGGTCGCCC
>NZ_LHSJ01000208.1:0-11879 GCF_001270295.1 Achromobacter sp. DMS1
GCCTGCGGCACCTCGCGCGCCGGCGTGCGCGTGCGGGTCGCCGTGTCGACCTCGGACACGCGCGGATCGTCGGCGTCCGCGCCGTCGACGCGGATCGCGGGCAGGTGCGCCGTGGCCGCATGAGCCGGCGGCAAAGGCAGGGCAAGAATCAGCGTGCCCAGGCCCAGGGCGCGGGAGAGAGTGGAAACAGACATCGCGAGCCTCGTTGTGTGGTGATGCGAGTCGCGATGCTATAGATAATGATAATCATTCGTATATAGGAAGAATCTGGGCCGGCGGCGGGGAAGACCGGCCGGCGCACCCGATTTCCCGACTCCTCCCTATGCATGAACCGCGGGCTTGCCGGCCCCGTTCCGCGCGTGCGCGGCGCCATGCGGGTTCTCGGGCGGCGCCTCATCCTTTTTCTCCACCCGCCCTTCCGCCAACGGTGGGAGGGCGCCGCGGCGCGGCGGCGTTTCCCGGCGGTTTCACTCCCGACTTTGGCCTACGGACAAGTCTGGCCAACCGGCGGAGTTTTGCATGAGACGAAGGACGAGTTCTCTGGATTAGTCTGATTACGCAGTACTTCGACTCACCTTGACCGATTGGACGAAAGCAAATGAATCAATTCATTCATCAGGACTGCCACCCCTTTACCGCCGCCGGCAATCTGAAACAGATCTCCGCGTACTACGAGGAGGGACGACGCGTCATGTGGATGATGCTGCGAGCGCAGCCGCGGCCCTGCTTCAATCATGAACTGATCGACGAGATCATGACGCTGGCGCGCGCCGCCAAGGACTCCGGCCTGCCGATCGACTTCTGGGTCACGGGCTCGCTGGTGCCCCAGATCTACAACGTCGGCGGCGACCTGAACTTTTTCGCCGAAGCCATCCGCAACGGCAAGCGCGAAGCGCTGCGGGCCTATGCCCGCGCGTGCGTGGATTGCGTGCACGCAGCCACCCGCGGCTTCGACACGGGCGCCATCTCGCTGGCCATGATCGAAGGCACGGCGCTGGGCGGCGGCTTCGAGGCGGCGCTGGCGCACCACTTCGTGCTGTCCCAGAACAACGCGCGCCTGGGCTTTCCGGAAATCGCCTTCAATCTGTTCCCGGGCATGGGCGGCTACTCTTTGGTGGCGCGCCGCTCGGGCATGAAGCTGGCCGAAGAGCTGATCGGCACCGGCGAATCGCACACGGCCGAATGGTTCCATGCGCGCGGGCTGGTGGACGTGCTGTTCGAACCCGGCGAGGCCTACCGGGCCACGCGCACCTTCATCGACGTGATGCGGCCCAAGCTCAACGGCATGCGCGCCATGCTGCGCGCGCGCCAGCGCGTGCTGGCGCTGTCGCGCTCGGAACTGATGGACATCACCGAAGACTGGGTGGAAGCCGCCTTCTCCATCGACCCGAAAGACCGGGCCTATATGGAACGGCTGGTGATCGCCCAGAACCGCCGCAGCGCGGCCAGCGGTGAAACCGCCATGGAGGCGACCATGCACTGAGCGCGGCGCGGACCGGCCTGCGGAGCCGCCCCGGCGGCTTCGCGATCGCGAACACGCCATTCAGGCAATGAGGTGCAGGCGGCTGCGCCGGTTGAGCCAGGCCGTGAACTCCGGCCCGGGCATGGGCTTGGCGTACAGGTAGCCCTGCTTGGCGTCCACGCCCAGCGTATCCAGGAACGCCGTTTCTTCGTGGGTTTCCACCCCTTCGGCGATCACCTTGAGCTCCAGGGTGCGGGCCACCGCCACGATGGCGCGCGCCAGCGCCTGCGAAACGGGGTTTTCGTTGACGCCGCGCACGAAGCTGGCGTCGAGCTTGATGGCGTCCAGCGGCAGGCGCGCCAGTTGCGACAGCGACGAATAGCCGGTGCCGAAGTCGTCCATGTGCACGCGCGCGCCGAGCTGGCGGAACTGCTTGATGAGCCCGATGGCCGCGTCTTCGTCTTCGACCAGGCAGCTCTCCGTAAGCTCGATGTCGAGCATGCACTCGCCGCCTGCGTCGCTGATGGCCCGCATGAAATCGCTGACCACGCCCTTGTCGTCGAGCTGCCGCGCCGACATGTTGATCGCGATGCGGATGTCCAGGCCCTGCCTGCGCCATTCGGCGGCCTGGCGCGCCGCCTCGCGCATGACCCACACGCCGAGCTGCGAGATAAGGCCCGATTCCTCGGCATAGGGAATGAACACGTCGGGGCCGATGAGGCCGCGCTCGGGCGAGCGCCACCGCACCAGGGCTTCCACGCCGTCGACTTCGCCCGTGCGGCTGGCCAGCTTGGGCTGGTAGTAGAGCATCAGGTGGTTTTCGGCCAGCGCCTTGCGCAGGTTGGTGTCCAGCCATACGTAGTCGGCGTTGCGGCGGTCCATATCGGGCTGGAAGACCCGGTAGGTGTGGCGGCCCGCTTCCTTCGCCACGTACATGGCGATGTCGGCGCTGCGCACGACGCTGTCCAGGTCGGCGCCATGGTCGGGATACATGGCGATGCCGATGGAGCAGCTCGTGTAGACCTCGATCAGGCCCTGCCGGAATGGCTCGCGCAGACGCTCGATGATGCGCTGCGCGGTGGCCTCCAGCTCCCAGACCTGGGCGTGTTCCTGCAGCACGATGAACTCGTCGCCGCCCAGGCGGGCCAGCGTCTGGCCTTCCGAGAGGCAGCTCGAAATGGCCACCGACACGGTTTTCAGCAGGTGGTCGCCGAAACCGTGGCCGTAGTGGTCGTTGACGCGCTTGAAGTTGTCCAGGTCGAGGAACAGCACCCCGCCGCGTCCGCCCCCGCCCGCGGAAAGCGCCCGCTTCAGCCGCTCCGTGATGGCATGGCGGTTGGGCAGGTCAGTGAGCATGTCGGTATTGGCCAGCACCCGCAGCCGCTCCTGCGCCTGGCGCTCTTCGGTGATGTCGGTGCCCGAGCAGATGAGGTAGACGCGCTTCTCGCCGCTGCCGCTGGTGACGAACTTGTTGCGGAACAGGAAGAGCCGCGGCCCCTTCACGGTGTTGATGAGGCGCTCGACCTCGTAGGAATGGCCGTGCCGGTAGAAGGCGGCGATGTTGCGGCGGGACGCGGCCGCTTCCTCGCGCGTCATGAACATCTCGAAGACGCTGCGGCCCACGATGTCCTGCTCGCGCTTGCCGGTGTATTCCTCGCTGAGCTTGTTAAAGCGCTGGACGCGGCCGTGCTGGTCGACGATGACGATGACGGAGTTGGCCTCGGACACCACCGTCTCGGCAAACGAAAGGCCCTCGACCAGGTCTTTTGCCACGGATTCGGTGTCGGCCAGGGCGGATGCGGTGCCGGCCCATTCGTTGGGGCCGATTTTCCGGCCGACGAGGTGCAGGCGGATCGGGTCGCCGTAAAGCGTGACGTCGATGCGCAGGCTGGAAGTGATGCCCGTGAGCGAACGGATGCTGTCGGCCTGTTCGGGGCGCAGCGCCATCGCGATGTTGGTGGCCCCCTTCACGGCGGCGAGCTCGATGGCATCGCTGTCGCCGGCTAGCCGCCAATATGGGCTGTGTGTACCGAAATGCGTATACAGGACCGCTTTGTCGTCCTGATGCTCAGTCATTGGTATCCCCCCGCCGTCCTTGGATGGCTCGCAAAGTACATTACGGCCTAGTCCTTCCGGGGTCAACCACAATGTGCATTGCGGCAAAGGCGCGGCGCCCAGGCACGGGCCGGCGCGCCATGCGGCGCTGCGTCAACGGGCCGCCCCGCGCAAGCGGAGCCGGGGCCGCGACGGGCCGGGCCGGGCCGGGCCGGTTTACTCCGGCTTGACCCCCGCCTCGTCGATGACCTTGGTCCAGCGCGCCACTTCCGCCGACACGCGGGCGCGGGCATCGGCCGGCGAGGTCCAGGTGGCGATGGCGCCCTGCTTGAGCAGCGACGCCTGCACGTCCGGCTTGGCCAGGATCTTCTTCAGGTCGCCGTTGAGCCGTCCGATCACGGGCGCCGGCGTGCCGGCCGGGGCCACGATGCCGAACATCGAGCTCACCTCGAAGCCGGGCAGGCCGGCCTGGCTGGCGGTGGGCACGTCCGGCAGCGCCTCGACGCGCTCGGCGGAAGCCACCGCCAGGGCGCGCAGCTTGCCCGCCTTGATGTTGGCCTGCGCGGCGGGCACGGTTTCGATCATGCTGAGCACCTGCCCGCCCATCAGGTCGGTCATGGCCGGGCCGCTGCCCTTATAGGGCACGTGCAGGATGTCCACCCCGGCCATGCGCTTGAACATCTCGCCCGCCAGGTGCTGGGGCGAGCCGTTGCCGGCCGAGGCCATGGTGACGTAGCCGGGCTTGGACTTGGCCAGCGCGACCAGCTCCTGCAGGCTCTTGGCAGGCACCGACGGGTTGACCACGAAGACCAGGGGCACCGTGCCCACGATGGACACCGGCGCGAAGCTCTTTTCCACGTCATAGCTGACGCGGCCCTTGTAGAGGGCGGCATTGATCGAGTGGCTGGTCAGCGCGCCCATGAGCAGCGTGTAGCCGTCGGGCGCGGCCTTGGCGACCTGGTCCGCTCCGATGTTGCCGGCCGCGCCGGCGCGGTTTTCCACGATGACGGACTGGCCCAGCGAGCCGGTCAGTTCCTGCGCCAGCACGCGGCCGATGACGTCGGTGGCGCCGCCGGGCGGGTAAGGCACGATGAGGCGCACGGGCTTGTCGGGATAGCCGTCCGCGGCGGCCAGGGCCGGCGCGCACAGCCCGGCACAGGCGGCGAGCAGCGAGACGAGCAGGGTGCGGCGCGGCCGCGAGCGCAGTGGGAACATAGGGGTCTCCTGCCGGGGTGGTATAGGAATGAAAGCGACGCCCGGTTCGTCGACGGCCCCAAGTTTAGGGGCCGGAACTTGATAGATGAATCAGAATTTTTCTATCGACTGATCTTGTTCTGATATCAATAAATCGGCCAAGGAAAATTTCTTGCGCGCGCTTTCCCGGCGTGAGTATGATGGTCGGTCCAGATTATCAATAATATTATCAGGATGACAAATGACGGATGAGATCAAGCGCGGCCAGCCTGGAAACGGCCCTTTCGATAGCGCCGACGACGCGCGCGGCGTGGCCCGCGGCCTGACCAACTACGGCGACCGCGGCTTCTCGCTGTTTCTGCGCAAAGCCTTCATCAAGGGCGCGGGCTACACGGACGACGCGCTCTCGCGCCCCATCATCGGCATCGTCAATACCGGCAGCAGCTACAACCCCTGCCACGGCAACGCGCCCCAGCTCATCGAGGCGGTGAAGCGCGGCGTCATGCTGGCGGGCGGGCTGCCCATGGACTTCCCCACCATCTCGGTGCACGAAAGCTTCTCGCAGCCCACCAGCATGTACCTGCGCAACCTCATGTCCATGGACACCGAGGAAATGATCCGCGCCCAGCCCATGGATGCGGTGGTGCTGATCGGCGGCTGCGACAAGACCGTTCCGGCCCAGCTCATGGGCGCTTCCTCGGCCGGGGTGCCGGCGATCCAGCTCGTGACGGGCTCCATGCTCACCGGCTCGCATCGCGGCGAGCGCGTGGGCGCCTGCACGGACTGCCGCCGCTACTGGGGCCGCTACCGCGCCGAGGAAATCGACGCGCAGGAGATCGCCGACGTGAACAACCAGCTGGTGGCCAGCGTGGGCACCTGTTCCGTCATGGGCACGGCCAGCACCATGGCCTGCCTGACCGAGGCGCTGGGCATGATGGTGTCGGGCGGCGCCTCGGCGCCGGCCGTCACCGCCGACCGCATCCGGGCCGCCGAGCGCACCGGCGCCACCGCCGTGGCCATGGCCGCCTCGCGCCTCACGCCCGAGCGCATCATTACGGGCAAGTCCATCGAGAACGCGCTGCGCGTGCTGCTGGCCATCGGCGGCTCCACCAACGGCATCGTGCACCTGACCGCCATCGCCGGCCGCCTGGGCATCGACATCGACCTGGCCGGACTGGACCGCCTGAGCCGCGAAACCCCGGTGCTGGTCGACCTCAAGCCCTCCGGCCAGCACTACATGGAAGACTTCCACCATGCCGGCGGCATGCCCGCCCTGCTGCGCGAACTGCGCCCCCTGCTGCACCTGGACGCGCTGACGGTCTCGGGCCGCACGCTGGGCGAAGAGCTGGATGACGCCCCGCCCCCCTTCGCGCAAGACGTGATCCGCACGCCGGCCTCCCCCATCTATCCCGCTGGCGGCCTGGCCGTGCTGCGCGGCAACCTCGCCCCCGGCGGCGCCATCATCAAGCAGTCGGCCGCCAACCCGCAACTGATGGAGCACGAAGGCCGCGCGGTGGTGTTCGAAGACGCCGAAGACATGGCGCGCCGCATCGACGACGACACCCTCGACGTGAACGCCGACGACATCCTGGTGCTCAAGCGCATCGGGCCCACGGGCGCGCCCGGCATGCCCGAGGCCGGCTACATGCCCATTCCCAAGAAGCTGGCGCGCGCCGGCGTGAAGGACATGGTGCGCATTTCCGACGGCCGCATGAGCGGCACGGCGGCCGGCACCATCGTGCTGCACGTCACGCCCGAGGCCGCCATCGGCGGGCCGCTGGCCTATGTGCGGACGGGGGATCGCATCCGCCTGTCGGTGGCCCGGCGCGAAATCAGCCTGCTGGTCGACGATGCCGAGCTGGCGCGGCGCGCGGCGGCCGGGCCGGTAGAGCGCCCGTCGGCCGAGCGCGGCTACCGCAGGCTTTTCATGCAGGCGGTGACGCAAGCCGACCAGGGCGTGGACTTCGACTTCCTGCGCGCCGCCGTCACCCGCGACACGGTGCCCAAGCCCTGATCCCGCCCATGAACGCCATCGACCCATCGGCCTCCCGGGCCGCCGCGCCCGCCGCCTCGCGGGACGCGCTGCAGGCCGCCATCGAGACCCTGGAAGAAGACATCGTCTTCGGCCGGCTGCATCCGCGCCAGCGGCTCACCGAAGACGAGCTCATGGCCCGCTTTGGCCTGAAGCGGCACGTAGTACGGCAGGTGCTGGCCGAGCTGGAGCAGCTGGGCGTGGTGGAGCGGCGGCGCAACGTGGGCGCGGTGGTGCGGGCCTACACGGCCCGCGAAGTGAGCGAGCTGTATGCCCTGCGCGAAGTGCTGGAAGTGCATGCGGCCGGCCTCATTGCGCTGCCCGTTCCGCCCGCCCGCCTGGCGGCCCTGATCGCGGTGCAGCGCGAACACGACGAGGCCGTGGCCGACGGCGACGCGCCGCGCGTGTTCCGCAGCAACCAGCGGTTCCACCGCGAGTTCTTCGCCCTCATGGACAACGCCGTGCTGGCCCAGGCCATCGAGGAGTACGCGCGCCGCACCCATCCCATCCGCTTCGGCACGCTGACCTCGCCAGCCTGGCGCGAGCGTTCGCGTCAGGAGCACTGGGCCATGATCCAGGCCCTGCGCGAAGGCAACCGCCAGGCGCTGGCGGCCGTGTGCCGCGAACACCTGCTGCCCTCGCGCGACGCCTATCTGGCGGCCGAAGCCGCCCGTCTCGGCTAGGGCCTGGCTCGGCCGCTCAGCGCGGTGCGTCCGCCAGCGATTCGCCGCGCAGCATGCGCACCAGCGCGGCGGCAGNCGCGCCGCCAGGCAGGGGCGGGCCGGCCTCAATGGGGCGCATTGCCCGTCTCCGCGCCCATGCCCAGCTTGGAGGCCAGGTCGGGCGGTATGGGCGGCAGCGTGTGGGCGATGCCCTTGTGGCAGTCGATGCAGGTCTTGCTTTTGTCGGCCAGGTAGGTCGAGTGCATGTTCTGCGCCCGCACGCTCTGCCGTGTGAAGTCCATGGAGTCGTAGTTGTGGCAGTTGCGGCATTCCAGCGAATCGTTGGCCTTGAGGCGGGCCCACTCGTGCTGCGCCAGTTCCAGCCGCTTCTCCACGAACTTCTCGCGGGTGTCGATGGTGCCGAAGATCTTGCCCCACACTTCCTTGGATGCCTGCATCTTGCGCGCGATCTTGTCGGTCCAGTTGTGCGGCACGTGGCAGTCGGAGCAGATGGCCCGCACGCCGGAACGGTTCGTGTAATGGATGGTGCTCTTGAGCTCGGCGAAGACGTTGTCGCGCATCTCGTGGCAGCCGGTGCAGAATTTCTCCGTGTTGGTCAGTTCCATGGCGGTGTTGAACGCGCCCCAGAACAGCACGCCGCCGATGAAACCGCCCACCGTCAGAAAGCCCAGGCTGAAGTGCACGCTGGGGCGGGTGATGACTTTCCAGTAGCGCTTGATGAGATCGAGCATGGCGGGCTCCGTGCCTTATTTCTGCGCGGGCGCCGGGGCGGTCAGCCGCTTCAGGATCACGTCGATGTCCTGGTAGGTGTTGGACACCAGCGGCCTGGCCTCGGCCTGCGGCACGTGGCACTGCGTACAGAAATACCGCCGCGGCGAGACTTCGGCCAGCACGTTGCTGTCGCGGTCCATGTAGTGCGTCACGCTCAGGGGCGGGGCCTGGGTGGCCTCGGTGTTCACCCGGGCGTGGCAGGCCAGGCAGCGGTTGAAGCTGCGGTCGACCTGGTAGCCGTCGATCTTGTGCGGAATGGTGGGCGGCTGCATGGAATAGCTGCGCACCCGCTTGATGTCCTTGTTCTCGATCGGGCTGATGAGCGGCGGATCGGTCTCGTCGGCCACCGGCGTGGGCCCGCGCATGGGGTCTTCCACGTCCTGGGGCGGCGCGGCCAGGGCCGGCCAGGCCAGCAGCAGGGCAAGCGCGATGGCGGGGGCTCGGATCTTCATGGCTGTCTCCCGGCGATCTCAGGCCTTGACGATCTTGACCGCGCACTTCTTGAAGTCGGTCTGGAACGAGATGGGGTCGGTGGCGTCCAGCGTGACCTTGTTGATGAGCTGGCCGGCGTCGAACCAGGGCACGAAGACCAGGCCGCGCGGCGGCTTGTCGCGGCCCCGCGTCTCCAGCCGCGAGCGCATCCGCCCGCGCCGCGACACGATCTCCACCTCGTCGCCGCGCCGCAGGCCCAGCTTCTGCGCATCGTCGGGGTGCATGAAACAGACTGCGTTGGGAAAGGCGCGGTAAAGCTCGGGCACGCGCCGCGTCATGGACCCGGAATGCCAGTGCTCCAGCACGCGGCCGGTAGACAGCCAGAACGGATACTCTTCGTCGGGTGATTCGGGCGGCGGCTCGTAGGGCAGCGCGTAGATGATGGCGCGGCCGTCGGGGTTGCCGTAGAACTCGAAGCCCTTGCCGGCCTTCACGTATGGGTCGCTGCCCTCGCGGTAGCGCCACAGAGTTTCCTTGCCGTCGACCACCGGCCAGCGCAGGCCGCGCACCTGGTGGTAGGTGTCGAAAGGCGCGAGGTCGTGCCCGTGGCCGCGCCCGAAGGCCGCGTATTCCTCGAACAGGCCCTTCTGCACGTAGAAGCCGAAGGCGTCGGATTCCTGGTTGGCGTAACCGGGATCGCGCTCGGAGTTCGGATACCGGTTTACCTGGCCGTTGGCGAACAGCACGTCGTACAGCGTCTTGCCGCGGTACTCGGGTTTCTTGGCGAGCAGGTCGGCGGGCCAGACTTCCTCCACCTTGAATCGCTTGGAGAACTCCATCAGTTGCCACAGGTCGGAGCGGGCCTGTCCCGGCGCATCGACCAACTGGTGCCAGAACTGCGTGCGGCGCTCGGCGTTGCCGTAGGCCCCTTCCTTTTCCACCCACATGGCTGCCGGCAGGATCAGGTCGGCCGAGATGGTCGTGACCGTGGGGTAGGCGTCCGACACCACGATGAAGTTGTCGGGATTGCGGTAGCCCGGCAGCCCTTCGTTCATGAGGTTGGCGGCCGCCTGCATGTTGTTGTTGACCATCACCCAATAGGCGTTGATGGAGCCGTCCTTGAGCATGCGGTTCTGCAGCACGGCGTGCGCGCCCACCTTGTCGGGAATGGTGCCCTCGGGCAGCTGCCAGAGTTCTTCCGCGTGGGCGCGGTGCTTGGGATTGGTGACCACCAGGTCGGCCGGCAGCCGGTGCGAGAACGTGCCTACTTCGCGCGCCGTGCCGCAGGCCGAGGGCTGGCCCGTGAGCGAGAAGGGGCTGTTGCCCGGCGTGGAGATCTTGCCCGTCAGCAGGTGGATGTTGTAGACGAGATTGTTGGCCCACACGCCGCGCGTGTGCTGGTTGAACCCCATGGTCCAGAACGAGGTCACGCGCACCTTCGGGTCGGCGTACATCTCGGCCAGTTCTTCCAGCCGGTTCTTGGGCACGCCGCTCAGCTTGGCCGTGTAGTCCAGGTCGTACTTGGAGACGAAGCGCGCGTACTCCTCGAAATCGATGGGCTTGGACGCGCCGGGGTTGGCGGCGTTCTTGGCGGCCTTCTGCAGCGGATGATCGGGCCGCAGCCCGTAGCCGATGTCGGTCACGCCCTGGTGGAAGACCGTGTGCTTGTCCACGAAGTCGCGGTTCACGCGCTTGGTCTTGATGATGTGGTTCGCGATGTAGTTCAGGATCGCCAGGTCGGTCTGCGGCGTGAAGGTGAGCGTCAGGTCGGCCAGGTCGTAGGAACGGTGCTCGAAGGTGGACAGCACCGCCACCCGGGTCTTGGGCGCGGACAGGCGCCGGTCGGTCACGCGGGTCCACAGAATGGGATGCATCTCCGCCATGTTGGAGCCCCACAGCACGAAGGCGTCGGCGTTCTCGATGTCGTCGTAGCAGCCCATGGGCTCGTCGGCCCCGAAGGTGCGCATGAACCCCACGGCGGCCGAGGCCATGCAATGGCGCGCGTTGGGGTCGAGGTTGTTGGACCGGAAGCCCGCCTTCATGAGCTTGAGCGCGGCGTAGCCTTCCCATACCGTCCATTGCCCCGAGCCGAACATGCCCACGGCGGTGGGGCCTTTGTCGCGCAGCACGCGCTTGAACTGCTCGGCCATGACGTCGAACGCCTGGTCCCACGACACCGGCGCGAATTCTCCGTCCTTGGCGTACCGCCCGTTCTTCATGCGCAGCAGCGGCTGCGTGAGGCGGTCGGCGCCGTACATAATCTTGGACAGGAAATAGCCCTTGACGCAGTTCAGGCCCTTGTTGACCTCAGCGTTGAAATCGCCGTGCGTGGCCACGACCTGGTTGTCCTTGACCGCCACGTTCACGCCGCAACCCGTGCCGCAGAATCTACAGGGCGCCTTGGACCATTTCAGCTTGGCGGCCTCGGATTCGGTCACGATGTTCTGCGCGTAGCCGACGATCGGAATGCCCGCGACCGTGGCGGCGGCCGCGGCGGCCGATTGCTTGATGAATTCCCTACGGGGCATTGCCATCGTCGATCTCCTCGTTCATGGCGTCCAGCGTCTCGGCGTGCTGGTACACCAGCGCGGACGCGAGCACGCCGTCGAGGCGCTGTATCTCGGAGATGCGCGCCATCATTTGCTCGGTGGAGGGGGCTTCCAGGGTGACGACTATCTTGCCGGCGCCGGAAACGGCATGGATCTCCGCGCCTTCGACGGCGAGGATGCCGGCGCGCACGGTGTCGAGCTTGCGCACCAGCGCATGCACCACCATGCTGGCGATGTGCAGCTCGGCGGGCGGAGGACAGGGGGAACAGGAAAGCGCGTGCATGGCTGGCTCCATGACGGCGTTTCAGGAGCCCGGAGGGCCCGCGAGCATTTGATAGAACCAGACCAGGAACCCGTAGCCCGCGACGATGACGACCGCCAGCACGGGAGCAATGATCGCCGCCAGGAACACGAAGCTGCGCAGTTCCTGGGACTTGGTCAGCGCATCGGAATCGTTTGACACACACCACCTCACTGGAAAGGTCGGGGTATTGCGTTCAACGTGCGGATTCGTGAATTTGTAGCAGCGCGGGGGACGGCGCGTCAACGCCGCGCCGCGAAAAAAAAAAAAGCGCGCCGTCGGGCGCGCGCGAAATGAGGTTTGGTATATGGCGAGCGCGTCCGGCGCGCGGTTTCCGGTCAGCGCACCTGGCCGTAGATGAGGCGCGCGTCGGCGGCGTGGGCCAGCGGGCGGCCCAGGG
>NZ_LHSJ01000209.1:0-7483 GCF_001270295.1 Achromobacter sp. DMS1
GCGCGGCCGCCTCGCCGCCGCCTCATCCGCCAAGAGGATGGCGCGGCCCGCCATGGGGAGGATATTTCCCTCCGGACCCCGTCGCCCGCAGTTGGCACACGGGTTGCTTGTTCTACGTGCATGCCGGCCCCGCAGGGCCGGAAAACGGCCCCGGCCAGCGGGCCGCCGCAACCGCTATGGAGGAGCCATGAATCACACGACCGGCCGTCCCGCCGCCTATGACGAGATGCGGGAGCCCGGCGGCGCGGCGCGCTCCCATTACCAGGCGTTCGAGCGCTGGCACCAGGAGCAGTCGGCCGAATCGATGCGCACGCGCCGGCTGGAGGCGGACCTCACCTTCCGGCGGGTCGGCATTACCTTTTCCGTGGCCGGCGACGCGGCGGGCACCGAGCGCCTGATCCCCTTCGACCTCATCCCGCGCATCATTCCCGCCGAGGAATGGCGCAGCCTGGAGGCCGGACTGAAGCAGCGCGTGCGCGCACTGAACATGTTCCTGCATGACATCTATCACGAGCACGACATCGTGCGCGCCGGCGTGGTGCCGGCCGAGCAGGTGTTCCTGAACGCGCAGTACCGCCCGGAAATGCAGGACGTGAACGTGGCCGAGGACATTTATTGCCACATCGCGGGCGTGGACATCGTGCGCGCGGGCGCGGGCGAGTTCTATGTGCTGGAGGACAACCTGCGGGTGCCGTCGGGGGTGTCGTACATGCTGGAGAACCGCAAGATGTCCATGCGGCTCATGCCGGACGCGTTCAGCCGCATCAAGGTCGGGCCGGTGGCGCACTACCCCGACCTGCTGCTGGACAACCTGCGCGAAGTGGCGCCGCATGGCGGCGACGACCCCACCGTGGTGGTGCTGACCCCGGGCATGTACAACTCCGCCTATTTCGAGCATGCCTTCCTGGCGCAGCAGATGGGCGTGGAGCTGGTGGAGGGCCAGGATCTCTTCGTGGAACGGAACACGGTCTACATGCGCACCACGCAAGGCCCGCGCAAGGTGGACGTGATCTACCGCCGCATCGACGACGATTTTCTCGATCCGCTGTCTTTCCGCGCCGATTCGGCGCTGGGCGTGCCGGGTCTGCTGTCGGTGTACCGCGCGGGGCGCGTCACGCTGGCCAACGCCATCGGCACGGGCATCGCGGACGACAAGTCCACCTATCTCTACGTGCCCGACATGATCCGCTTCTACCTGGGCGAGGAGCCGCTGCTGTCCAATGTGCCCACGTGGCGCTGCGGGCAGCCGCAAGACCTGTCGCACGTGCTGGCCAATATGCATGAACTCGTGGTCAAGGAAGTGCACGGCGCGGGCGGCTACGGCATGCTGGTGGGGCCTTCGGCCACGCGCGCCGAAGTGGACGCCTTCCGCGAGCGGGTGCGCGCGCATCCGGCCAACTACATCGCCCAGCCCACGCTGGCGCTCTCCACCGTGCCCACGTATGTGGAATCGGGCATAGCGCCGCGCCACGTGGACCTGCGCCCCTACGTGCTGTGCGGCAAAGATATCCGCACCGTGCCCGGCGGCCTGTGCCGCGTCGCGCTCACCGAAGGTTCGCTGGTGGTCAACAGCAGCCAGGGCGGCGGCACCAAGGACACCTGGGTACTGGAGGACTGAACATGCTGAGCCGAACCGCCGACAACCTGTTCTGGATGTGCCGCTACACCGAGCGCGCCGAGAACACCGCGCGCATGCTGGACGTGAACCTGCAGATGTCGCTGCTGCCGCAGGACACGCAGATGCGCCAGGGCTCCTGGCTGGGCGTGCTGCGCATCTCCGAACTGCAGGGGCCGTACCAGGCCCGCCATGCCGCCATTTCGCCGCAGGACGTGCTGCATTTCATGGTGCGCGACCCGGACAACCCTTCTTCCATCTACGCCTGCATGCGCGCGGCCCGCGAGAATGCGCGCGCGGTGCGCGGCAGCCTCACCACCGAGGTCTGGGAAACCTACAACACCACCTGGCTGGAACTGCAGAAGCTCCTGAACGCCGGCCTGCCGGAGCGCAATCCGGGCGAGTTCTTCGAGTGGGTCAAGTTCCGCTCGCACCTGGCGCGCGGCGTCACCATCGGCACCATGCTGGAAGACGAGGCGCTCTATTTCATGCGCCTCGGCATGCACCTGGAGCGCGCCGACAACACCGCGCGCATGCTGGACGTGAAATTCCACGAGCGCGGCGGCGCGGCCGACGCCTGGGGCCAGACCGCGGAGCAGAGCGAGTTCTACCGCTGGTCGGCCCTGCTCAGCTCGGTGTCGGGGCTGGAGATCTACCGCAAGGTATATCGCGACGTGATCACGCCGGACCGGGTGGCCGAACTCCTCATCCTGCACGGCGACATGCCGCGCTCGCTGTTGGCCAGCATCCGCGCCGTGGCCGGGGATCTGGCGCGCGTCTCCAACCGGCGCTCGCGGGAAACCGAGCGCCGCGCGGGCATGCTGTGGGCGCAGCTGCAATACGGCCGGGTGGAAGACATACTCGCCGGCGGGCTGCACCGCTACCTGGAACACTTCCTGGACCGCGTCAACGATCTGGGCAACCGGATCAGCCAGGACTTCCTGCTGCCGCTGTCGGCCTAGGACGTGTTCCGGCATCGACGGGCCTTAACCCTGGGGACAGGCATGAAACAGTTCATTACGCACGTCACGCACTACCGCTACACCGCGCCGGTCATCTACAGCATCCAGACCCTGCGCCTGACGCCCCGCGACGACGAGCACCAGCGCGTGCTGCGCTGGCAGATCGACGCCCCCGGCGAACTGGAGCGCCAGGTCGACGCCTACGGCAACATCACGCACACGCTCACGCTGAACCGCCCGCACACCGAGATCGAACTGCGGGTCACGGGGCAGGTGCTGGTGGAGCCGCTCGTGCGGGGCGCGCTGGGCGGCGAGGACAGCCGGCTGCCCGTGCACGCTTATTGCGTGCAGACGCCGTTGACGCAAGCCGACGACACCATCATGGCTTTCGTGCGCGAGGCGCTGCCCGGCGGCCTGAATACGCCCGAAGACGCGCTGGCGCTGGCCGAGGCCATCTGTGCGCGCGTGGCCTACGAACCCGGCACCACCGACGTCACCACCGCCGCCGGCCAGGTGCTGGCCCTGGGCCATGGCGTCTGCCAGGACCACGCGCATCTTTTTCTGGCCTGCGTGCGCGGGCTGGGCGTGCCGGCCCGCTACGTGAGCGGCTACCTCTACACCGCCGCCGAACATGCGGCCAGCCACGCCTGGGCCGACGTGTGGCTGCCGGGCGCGGGCTGGACCAGCGTGGACATCACCAACCGCCAGTTCGCCTCCGAGTGCCACTGCCGGCTGGCGTGGCGCGCGACTACGATTCCGCCTCGCCGGTGCGGGGCGTGCGCAGCGGCGGCGGCGAGGAATCCATGGAAGCCACGGTGCAGGTGCAGGCGGGCCAGCAGTAGACGGCGCGGGACGTCGCCGGGCGCCCGGCGAGGGGCGCCCCGGGCCAGCGCTCCGCTCCTGCGGCGCAATACAATGCGGCGTGGCTTCCCCCTGTTTCCGATCATGACCTACTGCATAGCGGCCCGCCTCGATTCCGGCCTGGTCTTCCTGTCCGACTCCCGCACCAACGCGGGGGTGGACCAGATCAGCGTCTTCCGCAAAATGACCGTGTTCGAGCTGCCGGGCGAGCGCGTCATGGCGCTGATGACCTCCCCCATCGAGAACGAGGCCAACAACGGCCTGAAGAACGACAAGTACACGGTGGCCATGGCGCGCACCAGCGACCCGCACTCGGCCACGGCCCAGTTCTTCATCAACGTCTCCAACAACGACTTCCTGAACTTCACCGCCCCGACCCCCAACGGCTGGGGCTATGCCGTGTTCGGCGCGGTGACCGAAGGCACCGAGGTGGTGGACAAGATCAAGGGCGTGAAGACCGGCAACAAGGGCTTCCACCAGAACGTCCCCAACGAGGACGTCGTCATCGAGAAGGCCGAAGTCGTTGAATAAGATCAGCCTTTCCGGACCGGTCTGGCTGGCTTCGGACGTGCACCTGGGGCCGGCCACGCCGGCCACGTCGGAGGCGTTCCTGGCATTCCTGGGCGCGGCGGCCGAAGAGGCGTCGGCCCTGCTGCTGCCGGGCGACATCTTCGACGCCTGGATCGGCGACGACATGATCCGCGCGGCGCCGCCCTGGATGGCCCGCGCCCTCCAGGCCCTGCGCGACACGGCCGCGAAGATTCCCGTATGGCTGGGCCGCGGCAACCGCGACTTCCTGATGGGCCAGGAGCTGGCCGATGCGCTGGGCGCGCGCCTGCTGCCCGAGCCCGCGCTGCTCGAAACCGACTACGGCCTCGTGCTGCTGACCCACGGCGACGAGTTCTGTACCGACGACGCGGCCTACCAGCAGTTCCGCAAGATGGTGCGCGACCGCAATGGCAGGCCGAGTTCCTGGCCAAGACCATTCCGGAGCGCCTGGCCATGGCGCAGCAGGCGCGCGGCGAAAGCCAGGCGGCCAACCAGATGAAATCGATGGAGATCATGGACGTCAACGCCAGCGCCATCGAGCGGATCTTCCGCGAAAGCGGCGTGACCATGCTGGTGCATGGCCACACCCACCGGCCGGCGCGCCACGTGCTGGACGTGGACGGCAAGAAGCGCGAACGCTGGGTGCTGCCCGACTGGGATTGCGACCACGCCCGCCCCCCGCGCGGCGGCTGGCTGGTCATCGACCGCGACGGTCCGCAGTTCTACGATCTCGAGCAGGAATAGACGCCGGACATGGCCCGTCTTCGGCGGGCGGCCCCGACGGGCTGGCCGCGAAGACGGGCCCACGCGTTCACGCCGCTCAGCGCGTGAAGATCCACGCCGCCACCACCCCTCCGAACACGATGCGGTACCAGGCGAACACCCGGTAGGTGTGGTTGGCCACGAAGCGCAGCACCGCGCGCACCACGACCATGGCGCTCAGGAACGCGGCCGCGAACCCCACGGCGATGCCGGCGAGGTCGTGCCGGGTGAGCAGGTCGATGTTCTTGTACATGTCGTAGGCCGCCGCCCCCAGCATCGTGGGCATGGCCAGGAAGAACGAGAACTCCGTGGCGGTCTTGCGCTGGATGCCGGCGATCATGCCGCCGATGATGGTGGCGCCGGAGCGGGACGTGCCGGGAATCATGGCCAGGCACTGCGCCACGCCCACGCCCAGGGCCTGCTTCCAGGAAATCTGCTCCAGGCTGCGCGCCGTGGCGTGCTCGTCGGAAGCGGTGTCATCGGCCGCGCCGGGCACGTCGCCCGGCGTGTGGCGCGTGCGGCGCTCCACGTAGAGCATGATGAGCCCGCCCAGCACCAGCGTCACCACCACCACGGCGGGGTGGTAGAAGATCTGCTTGATCGATTTGATGAAGACCGCCCCCACCACCGCCGCGGGCAGGAAGGCGATGAGCAGGTTGCGGGTGAACGCCACCTCGGTGCGGTCGCCGCGCAGCGTGCCGCCGATGAGTCTGGCCAGGCGCGCGCGGAACACCCACATCACCGCCAGGATGGAGCCGAGCTGGATCACCACCTCGAAGACCTTGCCCTGGCTGGACTCGAAGTTCAGCCAGTCTCCGACGAGGATGAGATGGCCGGTGCTGGAGACGGGAATGAATTCCGTCAGTCCTTCCACGATGCCCAGGATGCAGGCCTTGATGAGATAGAGAGCGGCGTCAGTCACGGTCGGGGCGTTTCCGGTTAGTCATTGGCCAGGGCGGCGTCTTCGTCCAGCGGCTCCACGGGCCGCTTCTCGACCCGCACCAGCGCGATGCGGCGGCCGTCCATTTCGAGCACCTCGAAGCGGAAATGCTCGTGATGGGCTTCGTATTCGCACGCATCGCCCGGCTTGGGCAGGTGGCCGAAGCGCGACAGCAGGTAGCCGGCCAGGGTGGAGTAGTCTTGCGCCTCGTCGACGAGGCCCTCGGTTTCCAGCACCTGCTCCACGTGATGCAGGTCGGCCGCGCCGTCGATCTTCCAGGTGTTGTCGCCGTCGGCGACGATGTCGGGCATCTCGTCTTCGTCGGGGAACTCGCCGGCGATGGCCTCGAACACGTCGATGGGCGTCACCAGGCCCTCGATGGCGCCGAACTCGTCGGCCACCAGCACGAGCTGTCCGCGCGAGCGCTTGAGGGTGTCCATGAGGCGCAGGATGCCGATGGACTCATGCACGATGATGGGGTCGCGCAGCCGGTTGCGGCGCACGCGGCCCTCGGTGATGAGGTCGGCGATGAGATCCTTGGCGCGGCCGATGCCCAGCACCTCGTCCAGCGACCCCCGGCACACGGGGAAAAAGCTGTGCGGCGCCTCGGTGAGCTGGCGGCGGATGGTTTCCGCGTCGTCGTCGATGTTGATCCAGGAGACGTCCATGCGCGGCGTCATGATGGAGCGGATGGAGCGCTCGGCCAGGGTGAGCACGCCGCTCACCATGTTGCGCTCTTCCACCCCGAAGGCCGGCGCCGTGGGGCCGTCCTGGCTGGGCAGGTCGGGCTCGTCGGCCGGCGGGCGCTTGCCTAGCATGCGCAGCACGGCCGCGGCGGTGCGTTCGCGCATGGGGCGGCGCGCGTCGAGCTTGAGCAGGTTGCGCCGCGCCACCTGGTTGAGCGCCTCGATGGCCACCGAAAACCCGATGGCCGCGTACAGGTAGCCCTTGGGCACCTTGAACCCGAACGACTCCGCCAGCAGCGAGAAGCCGATCATGAGCAGAAAGCCCAGGCACAGCACCACCACGGTGGGGTGCGCATTCACGAAGCGGGTGAGCGGCTTGGAAGCCAGCAGCATGATGCCGATGGCGATCACCACCGCGATCATCATGATGGCCAGGTGATCCACCATGCCCACGGCGGTGATCACCGAATCCAGCGAGAACACCGCGTCCAGCACCACGATCTGCGTCACGATGACCCAGAAGCTGGCGTACACGCGCGGGCCCGAGGCGCCGGCGTGCTGGCCGCCCTCCAGGCGCTCGTGCAGCTCCATGGTGCCCTTGAAGAGCAGGAAGAGGCCGCCGGCCATGAGGATGAGGTCGCGGCCCGAGGGCGATAACGGCCCGATGGAAAAGAGCGGCCGGGTCAGCGTGACCAGCCACGACATGAGGGACAGCAGGCCCAGCCGCATGATCAGCGCCAGCGACAGGCCCATGATGCGCGCGCGGTCGCGCTGCGCGGGAGGCAGCTTGTCCGCCAGGATGGCAATGAAAATCAGGTTGTCGATGCCCAGGACGATTTCGAGAACGACCAGGGTAAGCAGGCCGACCCACGCTGCGGGGTCCAGCAGCCACTCCATCAGGAGCTCCAGAAGTTATGCGACCGATAATCGTACATGGAAATTCCATGACACGCCGGTAACGCGCCTCATCCCTATGCAGGAGAAAGAGAGGCGGCGGCTCGGGCGGCGGCCGATGGCAAGAAGCGCGGCGGCCGGCGCGCGATGCCGTGCGCCGCGCGCATGGAGCCCGCCGCTTGCGGACCCCCATGCGCCGATGCGTCAGGCCGCC
>NZ_LHSJ01000021.1:0-28953 GCF_001270295.1 Achromobacter sp. DMS1
CGCGCCTGAGCCGGCCGCGCCCGGTCTCGAAGGGGAGCGTTCCAGGCGCACCGGCACCTAGCGGGAAGCGGCGCCCTTTTCGGTGCGCGCTTCGGCGCGGCTCAGGCCGAGGCCATCAGCGCGACGCCGCCCAGCGCCAGGCCGATGCCGGCCAGGTTGAGCCCGCTCAGCCGCTCGCGAAAGCCCAGCGCGCCCACCAGCGTGCCCAGCGTGATCACGCCGAGGTTCATGGAGGCGAACACCAGCGAGGGGTGGTCCGGCAGGGCCTGGTGCGCGCGGATGTAGGCGAGGATGTTGCCGAAGTTCGCCAGCCCCAGCGCGAGGCCGGCGAGCAGGCTGCGGCGGTTCCAGTCCGTCTTGCGCGCGAGCAGCCAGAGCAGCATGAGCACGCCCGCCATGGCGAAGGCGCTCAGCAGCGCGCCGGCGAACGCGGTGCCCGCCCGCGCCACCTGCTTGAACAGAATGTCGATCGTGCCGTAGCCGGCCCACACCGCCAGCGGCCAGAGCCAGGCCGCGCGCCCTTCGGCCTCGCCGCGCCCGCCGCGCGGGCGGCGCAGCAGGCAGTACAGGGCTGCGCAGGCAACGCCGATGGCGGCGAGCTTGCGGCCGCTGGGCGTTTCGCCGAAGAGCAGGAATGCCGCCAGCAGCGGAATGAACAGCGAGAGACGCTGGGCCGCGTCGCTGCGAACCACGCCCGCATGGCGCACCGAGGCCGCCATGGCGAGAAACACCGAGGGCAGCAGTACGCCCAGGCCGGCCAGCACGGCCCAGGGCGTGCGCGGCGCCAGCAATCGCGCCGTGTCGGGCCGCAGCGCCAGCACGCACAGCAGCGAGGCCGCCGCGTAGTTCGCCAGTATCGCCTGGCGCACGTCCACGTCCCAGCGGCGCGCCAGCTTCAGCATGGCGGCCACGGTGACGCTGCACGCCACGCTGGCCGCCAGGTAGAGCATGCCGGCGCCGGGCATCAGGCGTTGCGTTCGCAGGACTGGCCGCCGCCCGCGTCGGCGCGCATGCCCAGCCGCGCCAGCAGGCGCTGGTCGGCTTCGACCTGCGGGTTGGCGGTGGTCAGCAGCGCGTCGCCATAGAACATCGAGTTGGCGCCGGCCATGAAGCAAAGGGCCTGCATACTGTCGTCCATGGCCTCGCGGCCGGCCGACAGACGCACCATGGCGCGCGGCATGGCGATGCGCGCCACCGCTATGGTGCGCACGAATTCGAACGGGTCCAGCGGCTCCGTGCCCGCCAGCGGCGTGCCCTCGACCTGCACCAGGTTGTTGATCGGCACCGATTCGGGGTAGGGGTCCATGCTGGCGAGCTGGGCGATCAGGCCGGCGCGCTCGCGGCGCGACTCGCCCATGCCCACGATGCCGCCGCAGCAGACGTGGATGCCGGCCTCGCGCACGCGCTCCAGCGTGTCCAGGCGGTCCTGGTAGGTGCGGGTGGAGATGATGTTGCCGTAGAACTCCGGCGAGGTGTCCAGGTTGTGGTTGTAGTAGTCCAGGCCCGCCTGCTTCAGCGCTTCCGCCTGTCCTTCGCGCAGCATGCCCAGCGTGACGCAGGTTTCCAGGCCCAGCGCCTTTACGGCGCTCACCATTTCCGCGACGGCTTCCAGATGGTGCGGCTTGGGGCTGCGCCAGGCCGCGCCCATGCAGAAGCGCTGCGCGCCGGCGGCCTGCGCCGCCCGGGCCGCGGCCACCACTTCGTCCAGCGGCATCAGCTTTTCCGCGTCCACGCCCGTGTCGTAGCGGGCCGACTGCGGGCAGTAGGCGCAGTCTTCCGGGCAGCCGCCGGTCTTGATCGACAGCAGGCTGGAAAGCTGGACGGTGTTGGGCTCGAAATTCGACCGGTGGACTTCCTGCGCACGGAACAGCAAGTCCATGAACGGCAGTTCGTAAAGCTTCAGGATGTCTTGCGTGCTCCAGGCCATCTCGGGCTGCCGGGGGCTGGGGGAAGGCATGGAAACGTGGGCGATATGCATGAACGGGCTCCTTGCGGTCGGGTCGCGCACGCCCCGGCAGGGGCGGCATGACGGGCGGATCGTAAGAAGGCCGGTTCGCCGGATGCAAGTCCGTGAGTTGAGTGTGAATTAACGTGTAAATGGTGAAATATGGCTGGAGTTGTCGGCGATTTGGGGTTGCTGGATCGTCAATCCGGCGTCATCTCCGGCGATCGCGGAGGCGGATTATTTTGATTCAAATTGTAAACATCAGGATGGGGCGGGCTTGCGGCGGGGGCGCGGCGTCTCGCGGCCGGTAATGCCGCGGTCGCGCGCCCACACAATGGCCGCGCTGCGGCGGTGCACGCCGATCTTGCTGTAGATGGTGGCCACGTGGTTGCGCACGGTGTTGCGCGAGAGATCCAGCGCGCGGGCGATGGCGTCGTCGTCCTGGCCCTGGCAGATCAGCCCCAGCACTTCGCGCTCGCGCTGCGTGAGCTGCGCGAGCTCGGCGACGTCGCGCGAGGGCGAGGGCTGGCGCAACTGCGCCAGCTTCTCGATGACGCCGCGGCTGAACCAGGACGTGTCGCGCATCACGGCCTCGATGGCCGCCAGCAGCTCCGATTCCGAGCGTTTGCGCTCCGTGATGTCCTGCATCACGATCAGCATCCGGCGCGAGCCGCCGATGGTGACGGGTTCGGCCGACAGCAGGCAATCCAGCACCTCGCCGTCGGGGGTGGCGAGCGCCATGTCGCGATTGCGCAGGCTCTCTCCGTTCTTGAGGCTGGCAAGCACGTCCTCGGTAAGGTGTGCGCCCAGGGCGGGCAGGGGCTGGCCGGCGGAGCGGGCGGCATCGGCGCCGGTGGCGGCCGCGAAGGCGTCGTTGGACTCCAGCACCGACAGGGTTTCGGCTTCGCACAAGGCCATGGGAGCCGGCGCCAGGCGAAAAGCGGTGGAAAAGCGTTCTTCGCTTTCGCGCAGCGCAAGCTCGGTGCGCTTGCGCGCTTCCAGGTCGATGAAAGTGAAGAGCATGCAGGGTTCGCCGTGCATGTCGATGGGCTGGCCCGCCACCACCACGAACTTGCCGGAGCCGTCGGGCAGCCGGATCACGCCTTCGCGCTGCGAAATGGTCTTGCCTTCGTTGAGCAGGGCCACCGCGGCTTCCTTGTCGGGGTCGCCGTCCAGCACGTCGAGCTCATAGGTGGACCGCCCCAGCACGGCCTCGCGGGTGTAGCCCGTCATTTCCAGGAAACCCGCGTTCACCTTCACGTAGCGCAGGTCGGACAGCCGGCAGATCAGGGCAGGGGCCGGATTGGCGGCGAACGTGCGCTCGAAGCGCTGTTCGGCGTCGAAGCGTTCGGTATGGTCGGTGAGGATCAGCACCCGGTACTCGGCGCCGGACTCGCCGTTCAGGCTGAGGCCGCGCGCGGCCACGTAGCGGACCTGGCCGGGGTTGTTCCGCGCATGCAGCTCGAACAGCACATCCTCGAACGACTGGCCCGCGGCCAGGCGGTCCAGCGGATACTGTCGGGGCGGCACGGCATGGCGGTTGCGGTATTTCAGCGCATAGCGCTTGCGGTAGCCCGCCGGCGTGCCGCCCAGGTCCGCGGGCTTGGTCACGGCATGCAGCGCGAGCGCGCTGGCATTGGCCCATGCCACCGCGCCATCCGGCTCCAGCACGATGATGCCCTCGCTCAAACCGGCGATGATGTGCTGCAAGTGCTGGCGATGCGCCTGCGGCGCGGCGGGAGATGCGGTCACTGACCCCTCGTTCGGTCGGATGGGCAACGGCATCAAGAATGCAGGCGGGCGGCGGGACTGTCCAGTGGCCAAAAAGGACGATGCCCCCGATGGACGCCGGCGCGACCGGCGCCCGGCCTGGAAAACGAAAGATCAAAACGCAAGGCCAAAACAAAAGGCTCCGTGAAATAACGGAGCCTTGCGTCGGGTTTCGTGCGTTCCGGTGTCCGGCGGGCCGGACGGCGGGAAAGCTTGGCGGAGCGGACGGGGCTCGAACCCGCGACCCCCGGCGTGACAGGAACGGTATCGAAGTCAATGTTTATGCGGGTTTCGAGCCAAATCGTATTCCAAAAAGTGTCAAAAACGTGTCGATTTCATGCGGGTTTGCAGACTTTTATTCCAAATTTTCTGACTCGAAACCTTGGGCCCAGCCCTAGGCAGGCTCAAGTACGCGCATCTCAATGTGCAGTCCAGCGGCAGCGGCCATATTGACCAGTGCATCAAGACCAAAAACATTGATTTTTCCACGCATCAGGTCAGAGACGCGGGGCTGGGTCACGCCAAAAATCTTGGCGGCTTCGGCCTGGCTCATCTTGGCGTGGACTATGTGGTGCCTAAGCGCCGTCATCAGGGTTGAACGAAGCTTCATGTTTTCCGCGACTTCCTGGGTGTCTTCGATGGCATCCCAGATGCTGGCAAATCGTTGGTTGCTCATTTGCTTAGTTCCTGTAATAGGTCTCGATAACGTTTCGAGGCCAGATCTATATCCGCCTTGTTGGTTTTCTGCGTTTTTTTCTGAAAGCAGTGGATCACATAGACGGCATCGGCGAACTTGGCGACGTAGATGACCCTGAAAGCGCCGTCACTATCGCGAACGCGGATTTCTCTGACACCTTGGCCCACTGTGTTCATAGGCTTCCAGTCATCCGGATCCAAACCGTTTTGCACCTGATCGATCTGGTAACCCGCTTCGCGCTTGGCAGAGGGTGGGAAGGCGCGAAGATCATCAAGTGAGGTTCCGAGGAACTCGACAGGCTTGGATGGCGGCATGCGAGATTTATACAATATTTTGTATGTTCTGGCAAGCTCAATGCCATCTCTTTACTGTCGTAGCGGCTGCTGTCCCAATGATATGCAGGGGGCACCCACTGATGGGAAACGTTTGCGAAAGAGGACGCTACGTTTCGCAGGGATATGCGGGGCGTCGGAACGTCGTTCTTTGTCCTCCCAGAGTACGTATCGCATCACCGGTTGAATTCGCAACCCTGAGCCGACATTCAGGCAGAAGCTGCAAAGCTGTCATTTAGCAAAGCTACAGGTTCAGCGCCAAGGAATTCAATGGGCTGGAGCTAGATATGGCCTCCGGCTTGGTACGATCTGCATTATCTTATCCCTCATTGAATCCCCCCGGGGTCAACCTGCACAACGTCTGGTACCGGGGCACGGTGGAGTTCCGCTGGTTCGAGGCGACCCTCCACGCGGGGCGGATCAAGGCCTACCTGCAGTTCTGCCTCGCCGTCGCCGCCAAGGCGCTCAATGGCCGGGCCGCCTCCAGCCGCAAGCGGGACTTCGATCCTCAGAGCGCCAAGTACGACTTCCGGGTATTCCCGCTCCACCTCGGCCTGATCGGTGATGAGTTCAAGACCGCCCGCAAGCATCTGATGGCCAACATGCCCGGCGACGCCGCCTTCAAGAACGGACGGCCCAAACCGGAGGACGTCCTTCCGGATGAACCCGAAACCACCACTCTCACCAACGAGGCCGGGCAAGTTCCCGGCCTCACTGTTTAAGGAGGTGCCCCATGAAGATTTTGATCCGCTCCACCACGTTGGACGGCGAACCGATCCCCGGCAGTGGGGAATCCCTGCAGGCCGCCGACTGCCTCGAAGTTATCGAGCTGATGCGCGGCCAGACGCCGTTCACCGCCAGCCGACCGCCCCGGGACTACATGACCGAGGTGCTCTCCGGCATCGAAGGCGGGCCGATCCAGCCATTGCCGGATGACGCCGCCGCTGCGGCGGCCGAGTTTCTCACCCGTCTGGCCCGGCACGGCCTGATCGAGTTCCTGCCCGACGACAAGACCAGCGATCCCTGGCCGGAACGCTTCCTCGAAGCCTTGGAGACGGTGCGGCTCTCCGGGCGCACCAACATGCTCGATCACCCGGAGGTGACCCGGTTGACCGCCGAGATGGGTTACCCGGAGGCGGCCGAGTGGCTGGCTGACCACCGGCGAGAATACGCAGCCTTCGTTCTCGAAGGGACGAGACCGCTCGGCAAGAACTTCGGCGGCAAGGAGGACCCGGCTCCATGTGCGGACAAGTAGGCATCATCTTCGGCCGCAGCGCAGACGGCCGGACGAGCGGGATTACCTGCGCGAGCTCTTCATCCGCATGCTGCTGCACAGCGAGGAGCGCGGCCCTCACGCCTCCGGTCTGGCCTGGCTCAAAACCGATGGCAGCCACCGCATCTTCAAGCGGCCGATGCGGGCGCACGAGCTGGTCTACGAGAAGCCGTTCCACGAGCTGCTCGGGCAGGTCGACAACGAGACCACCGTTCTCATGGGGCATACCCGCTGGCGCACCCGGGGCAATGAGTTCAACAACCGCAACAATCATCCCATCCGGGCCGGGATCGTCATCGGCACCCACAACGGCACCATCTACAACGCCGATTATCTGTTCCGCCGTCTCGGTCTGCCGCGCTACGCCGAGGTGGACAGCGAGCTGATCTTCCGTCTGGCCGACCGCTTCGCGCCCGAAGGCCCCATCGACCAGGACGGCCTGAACAAGGCGCTTGCCCTCTGTCGCGGCCAGATGAGCGCCGTGCTGGCCTCGCGGCTCGACCCCGGCACCATCACCGTGCTCAAGGGCAACAAGCCGCTTTGCCTGCGCATCCACCGCCAGCACCGGGTGGTGCTCTACGCCTCGGAGGCCGCTTTCATCGACTTTGCCGTGGACAACGAGAAGGGCTGGCGCGAGCTGGAGGTGCCGCCCATGACCATGCTCACCATCCGCCACGAGGATGTGCGGGCCATCGAAAACAGCGAATTCCGCTTCATACCCCAGGAGCGTAAAGGGACACTGCCCGAAGGAGTGAATGCATGAACATTGGAGACACCGCGAAGCTGAACACAAACCCGGAAGACAGTCCCGAGACCATCCTCCGGCTCTTCGTCTACGGCACCCTGAAAAGGGGCTACTGGAATCATCAACGCTTCTGCGCCCAGGCCCGCAGCATCGAACCGGCCGTGGTCTGGGGCAGGCTTTACCATCTCCACGCCGGTTTTCCGGCCCTCGAAGTGCCGGAGGGACTGATCCTGTCCCGGGGCACCGCCGACCCGATGGCCGACGCCCGCAGACAGCAGGAGATCTGCACACCGCGCTTCGGCCGCCCGACCGGCGACTGGGATCTGATCCATGGAGAGCTGGTGACCTTCACCGACCCGCAACGTGACCTGCCGCCCATCGACCGGCTGGAAGGATTCCGGCCTGGCGGGCACAGCATGTACCAGCGGGTGATGGTGGCGGTGCTATGCGGGCGCACCTCGATTCCAGCCTGGACCTATTGGATGCCATGCCCGCCTTACGCGGAAAGAGTCGCCAGCGGCCAGTGGTTACGCCCGTGAACCGATCTTTGCGGCCTTATCCGGACGAAAGCGTTTGACAATCGGCCCCTGCCTAAATATATTAAAGGATGTTTTAAGTTGGGGAAGCTGCGCCCAGCATCCTCGTTACCGCCTCTGGCGTGGCAAGAAAACCAATCGCCCATGAGGAGCTAGAGAAATGGCCGAGATGGAAGACCGCTGGTTATCAGTAGACGAGATAGGCAAGTACCTCGGTGTCAGCAGTGACACCGTTTACCGCTGGATCGACAAGCATACGATGCCCGCCCATCGCATGGGCCGTCTTTGGAAGTTCAAGAAAGACGAGGTCGACGAGTGGGTGAAGGCTGGCGGCGCGGCGGACAAGAGCTGACAGGATCAAGCTGAATGAGCAGGAAGAACGGAATTAACAATTCAGTCGATCTGGATATCGGGACCCTCTCCGGGCATCTCTGGGAGGCGGCCAATATACTGCGTGGTCCTGTCGACGCGGCCGACTTCAAGACCTACATCTTCCCGCTGTTGTTCTTCAAGCGGCTCTCCGACGTCTATGACGAGGAGTATGCCGTGGCACTGGATGAGTCAGACGGCGACGTGGAATTTGCCCAATTCCCCGAGAACCACCGGTTCCAGGTTCCGGAGGGCTGCCACTGGAAAGATGTCCGGGCCAAGAGCGCCAATATCGGCCATGCGCTCCAGAAGGCCATGCGCTGCATCGAGCAGGCTAACCCGGACACTTTGCACGGCATCTTCGGCGATGCCCAGTGGACCAATAAAGACCGCCTTTCGGACGCGCTGCTCAAGGACCTGATCGAACACTTCTCGTCGCTCAACCTGGGCAACGAGCATTGTAAGGCGGACATTCTCGGCCAGGCCTATGAATACCTGATCAAGAAATTTGCCGACCTGACCAACAAGAAGGCCGGTGAATTCTATACCCCACGCTCCGTGGTCGCGCTGATGGTTCGCATCCTTGCGCCCAAGGCCGGGGAAACCATCTATGACCCGGCCTGCGGGACCGGCGGCATGCTCCTCGAAGCGTTGCACCATGTCAAAGAGCATGGCGGCGACGAGAACCTCATGCTGGGCAAGCTCTACGGCCAGGAAAAGAACCTGACCACATCCTCCATCGCCCGGATGAACCTCTTTCTCCACGGCGCGGAAGATTTCCATATCGAACGCGGCGACACCCTGCGCTTGCCCGCCTTTTATTCAGGCGACAGCCTCGCCACCTTTGACTGCGTCATCGCCAATCCTCCCTTCTCCCTGGAAAAGTGGGGGGACGATGTCTGGATCAATGATCCCTACGGCCGGAACTTTGCCGGACTGCCGCCAGCCAAGTCCGGCGACTTCGCCTGGGTCCAGCACATGATCAAATCCATGGCCCGCAAGACCGGCCGCATGGCCGTGGTGCTTCCCCATGGCGTGCTGTTCCGCATGTCCAAGGAAGGCGAGATCCGGCGCAAGCTGCTGGAGATGGACATGCTCGAAGCGGTGATCGGCCTCGGTCAGAACATTTTCTATGGCACCGGTCTCGCGCCGTGCGTTCTGGTCTTCCGGGACAGCAAGCCCAAAGCCCACCGCCAGAAGGTGCTGTTCATCGACGCCTCCAAGGAGTTCAAGACCGGCCGCGCCCAGAACGAGTTGCTGCCGGAACACGTGGACAACATCCATCGCTGGTACGAGGGCTATCAGGATGTGGAAGGGATCTGCCGGGTGGTCACGCTCGACGAGATCCGCGAGAACGATTTCAACCTGAACATCCCCCGCTACGTGGAACCGGTGATTGAGGAAGAATCCATGACCATCGATCAGGCCATCGCCAACCTCAAGGAATCGCTGCAGGCAGCGTATGCGGCCGAGGATCGCTTGAAGAGTCTGCTGCTCCGGGAGGGTCTGCTGTGAAAGTCTATCAGTACAGATCTCCCATCGGTCGCTTCCTCATCAAACCGCAAGCCAACGGTCGCTGGGGGCTTTGGTTCAAGGATGACCTGCTCGGCTCCTATCATTCGGCCATGGCGGCCGCCGATGACGTCTACATGCAGGCGACCGGCGATTACGACTGGGACTCCCTGGATGGCGTCGATATTCCAACGGACATTTCTGAATGGGAAGTGGTAGCGTGATGAAGAAAAACAAACACATTTCCCAATCGGAGCTGGAATCCTACCTCTGGGGCGCGGCCACCTTGCTGCGCGGCTACATCGATGCCGGGGACTACAAGCAGTTCATCTTCCCGCTGCTGTTCTACAAGCGCCTGTGCGATGTGTACGACGAGGAGTTGGCCGATGCGCTGGAGGAGTCCGGCGGCGATCAGGAATACGCCGCGCTTCCCGAACAGCACCGCTTCCAGATCCCGGAGGACGCCCACTGGAAGGCCATCCGCACCAAGGTCAAGAACGTGGGCAAGGCCATTCAGGACGCCCTGCGGGCCATTGAGACGGCCAATCCCGACACTCTGTTCGGGGTCTTCGGTGACGCCCAGTGGACCAACAAGGACCGCCTGCCGGACCGCATGCTGCGCGAGTTGATCGAGCATTTCAGCTCGCAGACGCTTTCACTCTCCAACTGCCCGGAGGATGAGCTGGGCGTGGGCTACGAGTTTCTGATCAAGAAATTCGCCGACGATTCCGGCCACACCGCTGCGGAGTTTTATACCAACCGCACCGTGGTCCACCTGATGACCGAGATGCTCGAACCCAAACCGGGTGAGTCGATCTATGACCCCACCTGCGGGTCAGCGGGCATGCTGCTCTCCGCCGTCGCCCATCTGAAGCGGCAGAACAAGGAGTGGCGGAACCTACGGCTGTTCGGCCAGGAGCGCAACCTGCTCACCTCGGCCATCGGTCGGATGAACCTGTTCCTGCACGGCATCGAGGACTTCCGCATCGTCCGGGGTGACACCCTGGCCAACCCCGCCTTTGTCGAAGGCGACCGACTCATGCAGTTCGATGTGGTCCTGGCCAATCCGCCGTACTCCATCAAGCAGTGGGACCGCGATACCTGGTCCGCCGATCCATGGGGCCGGAACATCTACGGCACCCCGCCCCAGGGCCGCGCCGACTATGCCTTCTGGCAGCACATCATCAAGAGCATGAAGGCCAAGAGCGGCCGCTGCGCCATCCTGTTTCCGCATGGCGTCCTCTTCCGCAATGAAGAACTGGCCATGCGTGAGAAGCTGGTCGCACACGACGTGGTGGAGTGTGTGCTGGGCCTCGGTCCCAATCTCTTTTACAACTCGCCCATGGAAGCCTGCGTCGTCATCTGCCGGATGAACAAACCCAAGGAGCGCAGGAACAAGGTGCTCTTCATCAACGCGGTGAACGAAGTGACCCGCGAGCGGGCACAGAGCTTCCTCACCGACGACCACATCCAGCGCATTGTCGATGCTTACCAGGCTTTCGGTGACGAGGACGGCTTTGCCCAGGTGGTCAGCAATGACGAGGTCCGGGAGAAAGGCAGCAACCTCAGCATCCCACTCTACGTGCGGGTGGGAAACGGAAACGGCAATGGCAACGGCGCGGCCGAAACCGTCAGCCTCACACAGGCCATTGCGAACTGGCAGCAAAGCTCGATGGCTTTGCGGGAGTCGATGGACGAAATGTTTTCAATGGTCGAAAAGGTTGAAAATGATCAAGCGAATTAATGTGCTAAAAGGAATTGGTCGTTTTTCCGCACTGAACCCCACGCGAGGCACGGAAGGCGATTTTTCCAGTTTGAACGTCATCTACGCAAGCAACGCATGTGGGAAAAGTACCCTGTGCGATGTGTTCCGTTCCCTTGATACCGGCAACCCCGCTTATGTAATTGGCCGGAAGAGACTTGGAGCGGACGCCCAGCCAGAGATTGTCATTTCGTTGGAAGGGGGGCAAGCAACCCGTTTCCAAAACGCTCAGTGGCATGAGCGTGATCATTGTCCGCCGATTCATGTCTATGATGACCGGTTTGTAGCAGAAAATGTTTTCATCGGGCATCACATCAGCGTTGATCAGCGCCGCAACTTGTATGGACTGGTGATCGGTGATCAGGCCATCGCATCGAAACAGGCAGTCGATACGGCAGAACAACAGCTGAGCAACGCCACCACTGCATTTAATGCTGCGCACTCAGACCTGACCAGGCTTATTCCCACTGGTTACACCATAGACTCGTTCAGAAATCTTGCTTCTGTAGATGATGTGGATACCAAAATCGCTGAAGCAACCAGCGAATACAGAACAGCCGAACAAACAAAAACAAAAGCAGATGCCATTCGGGCTCGCAGGCCACTGGCTGCATTACCAATAGCTGAAGTTCCAGAGACATTGGATAAGGTATTGAGCTCGACACTCGATACAGCTTCTTTGGCTGCGGAGGCAAAAATCAGGGATCACCTCGCCGCCACATCTCAAGGGCTTCCAATAAGCTGGGTTAAACAAGGTTTCGATGCTCAGAGCAGTACCGCTTGCCCACACTGCGGGCAGGACATGCAAGGCCTGGATATTCTGGATGCATATCGCTCGTTCTTCTCCGGCGAACTGCAAGCTCAGGAACAGCTTCGGGAATCAACGAAGTCTGCTGTCCAGGGCGCATTTGGTGAAGCTGCGCAAAATCAGATTAGGCAAACCCTCACCTCTCACAAGACCGAACAGGACTGGTGGAAGGACGCTGCTGGTTTTGAATTTGCGTTACCGGAAATTGACGATATTGAAACCATAATCGCTTTGCTGCAAGCCGCTCATCAGGCGATAGATTCTGCATTGGCACGAAAGCAGGCAAACCCGGGAAGCGAAGCCCCCCTGACCGCTGAAGAGTCCGCCGCAGTAACCTCTTGGAATGAGAAGGCTGCCGCACTGAAAGCGTACAATGAAGCTTTAAGTACGATAAACGGTGGACTACAAAATCGCCAGGCTAATGCTGGAGTGATTGATCTGTCACCGTTACAGCAAAGACTGACTGGATTGAATGCTGCCAAGAAACGGCATGAGCAGGTGACCGTAGATGCTTACGCAGCATACGATGTGGCTACCAGTCAGAAAACGACAGCACAACAGGAGAAGCAACGAGCCAACGAAGCGCTTCGTGAGCAATCCAATCAACTTTTCGAGCGTTATGGCGCACGAATTAATGAATTCTTGACGCTTTTTGGTGCGGATTTCCGAATTGTCAGTGACGGGGTGACCTTCAGAGGTGGTCCATCCGGTCAACTCGCGATCGAGCTAAGAGGAGAACGGATTTCTGCCACACCAGAATCTGCGTCTGACCCATCTCAAGTTTCCCTAGCAAATACGCTCAGTGGCGGCGACCGCAGCGCATTGGCTCTCGCATTTTTCCTGGCAAAGGTGGAAATGGCATCCGATGCTGGTAGATCAATAGTGGTTTTTGACGACCCCTATCATAATCAGGATCGCAGTCGCCGCCAGTGTACTATCGAAAGAATCCATCACCTTGCCGGAATTGCTAATCAGTGCTTTGTGTTTTCGCATGATCTCGAATTTGCACGAGCGGTTGAGAGGCGCCCCGGGACGCAAGCGAAGACCTTCGTCCTCAATCCACTCATAGACCCGGCAACCCTCGAAGCACAGCCGTTTCCGCCTCTTCCCAGTCAGGCCTATTTGAAGAACTATCATCTCCTGCACAATTATTCGGAGAACCCCGCCGATCATCTTCAGCACCTCAAAGAGGTAGCAGACACGCTTCGTATCATCTTGGAGGAGTACCTGCGCCTCAAATTTCCTAAAGCATGGGCAGATAACGATTGGCTGGGAGACATGATTCGGAAAATTCGCGAAGCACAAACCGGAACGTCACTATCACATTGCCAACCCCTGGTTGAGGAGCTTGCGCATATCAATACGTACAGCCAGCGTTTTCATCACGGCGGAACTGGCGAGGTCGCTGACGAACCAGAAGCCAGAGAGCTTAAGACTTATGTAGATAGAACTCTGAAAGTGATTCACGCAGGAGGGAATATATGAGTTCCCTGAAACCCGGTTGGAAGATGGTGAAGTTCGGCGAGGTGGTGAAGAACGCCAATCTTGTGGAGCGAGATCCCGAGACCAATGGCGTTGAAAGAATCGTCGGGCTTGAACACATCGACCCCGAGAATCTGCATGTCCGTCGCTGGAACTCTGTTGCGGATGGCACCTCGTTTACCCGCAAATTCGTACCGGGGCAGACGCTCTTCGGTAAACGCCGGGCCTATCAACGCAAGGTCGCCTACGCTGAGTTTGAAGGCATTTGCTCCGGGGACATCCTGACGTTTGAGCCGAAAAACAGAAAGGTTCTGCTGCCGGAACTTCTGCCATTTATCTGCCAGAGCAATGCCTTCTTTGATCATGCGCTTGGCACCTCGGCCGGATCACTGTCACCCCGGACCAGTTGGACCGCGTTACAAGATTTTGAATTCCCGCTGCCACCGCTTGATGAACAGAAGCGCATTGCAGAGATCCTGTGGGCGGCGGATGAATCACTTGTGAGTTTCGAGCAAGCAAGGGAAAGTCTTCTAAATGTCGCGGATACTTTTGCCACTGATTTCCTAAGCCGAGGCTGGGATACGAAGAACCTTGGGAAGCTCCTGATTGATGTTCAGTACGGGAGTTCTAAGAGAATCGCTTCGGCTGGCTCCGGTACGGCTCCGATTCTTCGGATACCAAATGTGATTGGTGGAAGAATCGTTCTCGATGATCTCGCATTCGTTGATTTACCAGCGCCAGAAGTTGACAGGTATCGTTTATCCCGGGGTGACGTACTCATAGTAAGAACCAATGGCAATCCTGAGTATGTTGGGAGGACAGCGGTTGTCGAGGAACTCCCAGAAGATTGTATTTATGCGTCATATTTAATTCGGCTCGTGCCTAATTCGGAACTCCTGCTCCCAAAATATTTACACGCAGCGCTTTCATCCTCATTGATAAGACGAACTTTGCGACATGAGATCCGATCAAGCGCTGGAAATTACAACCTAAACACAAAAGGCATTAAGAGACAGGTGCTGCCTTTGCCACCGCTGCCAAAACAACAGGAATTTGTGAAGCACTTCGAGTCGTTCGAGAGGAAAATCTCTGAAATTGACAGCCATATTTCGTTGCTACGCGCTCTTAGGCTTTCAATTGCAAATCAGGAAATAGGAGCCGCTCATGTTTAACGAAGAAAACACGGTCGAACAGATGGTTCTCGACACGCTCTGCGGCGGCGTGACTTCGAACATGGTTGCCGAAGAGCTTGCCAGTTATGGCGGCGAGATCAAAGGCTGGCGCTTCGTGGCCGCCGAGGAGCTACCGCGCCAGCACTCCGACGTGCTGGTGGAGTCGATGGTGCGCGACGCACTCATCCGCCTGAACCCGGAAATCAAGGCCCAGCCTGACCGCGCCGACGAGGTGCTCTACCGCCTGCGGACCATTCCGCTGTCGGTGCAGAGCGAAGGCCTGGTGAGGGCCAATGAGCTGTTTGCCGAATGGCTGCGGGGCGAGAAGTCCATGCCTTTCGGCGAGCGCGGCGAACACACGCCGGTACGGCTGATCGACTTCGAGAATCTCAGCAACAACGATTACGTGGTCACCAACCAGTGGGTCTATCCGGTCAAGGAAGGCGGCCGCCGCTTCGACATTATTATGCTGGTCAACGGCATCCCGCTGGTGGTCGGCGAGGCCAAAACGCCGGTGCGCCCGGCGGTGACCTGGGTAGACGGGGCCAGCGACATCCACAACGGCTACGAACAGAGCGTTCCGCAGATGTTCGTGCCCAACGTCCTCTCCTTTGCCACCGAGGGCAAGTGCTATCGCTACGGTTCGGTGCGCATGCCCATCGATATCTGGGGGCCGTGGCACGAAGGCGAAAACAAGTCCGAGGGGACGCTGGCGGACGTGCAGCGCTCCATCCGCTCCATGCTGCGCCCCCATGTGGTGCTGGATATCCTGCAGAACTTCACCCTGTTCGCCACCGACAAGAAACACCGTCGCATCAAGATCATCTGCCGCTATCAGCAGTACGAAGGCGCTAACCTGATGGTAGCCCGCGTGGTCAAAGGTTATCCCAAGAAGGGCCTGATCTGGCATTTCCAGGGTTCGGGCAAGTCGCTGCTTATGGTGTTCGCGGCGCAGAAGCTGCGGATGCACCGCAAGCTCGGCAACCCCACGGTGATGATCGTGGTGGACCGCATCGACCTGGACACCCAGATCACCGCCACCTTCAACGCCGCCGATATCCCGAACATGATCGGGGCCGCCACCCGGCAGGAGCTGCAAAGCCTGCTGGCGGCCGATACCCGCAAGATCATCATCACCACCATACACAAGTTCGGTGAGGCGGACGGCCGCCTGAACGAGCGCTCGAACATCATCGTGATGGTGGACGAGGCGCACCGCACCCAGGAAGGCGATCTGGGCCGCAAGATGCGCGACGCGCTGCCCAATGCCTTTCTCTTTGGTCTGACCGGCACGCCGATCAACAAGCGGGACCGCAACACCTTCTGGGCCTTCGGCGCGGACGAGGATGAGCAGGGCTATATGAGCCGCTACTCGTTCCAGGACTCGATCCGGGACAAGGCCACGCTGCCGCTGCACTTCGAAGCGGTGGACGTGAAGCTGCACATCAACAAGGACGCCATCGACGAAGCCTACTCTCAGATGACCGATGAGCTGAGCGAGCTGGATCGTGACGACCTGGCCAAGCGGGCCGCCAAGATGGCGGTGCTGATCAAGGCCCCGGCCCGTGTGAACGCCATTTGCCAGCACATCGTCAAGCACTTCCAGGAGAAGGTGGAGCCGAACGGCTTCAAGGCCCAGGTCGTGACCTTCGACCGGGAATGCTGCGTTCTCTACAAGAAGGCCATGGACGAACTGGTCGGCCCGGAGGCCAGCGCCATCGTCATGCACACCCAGGGCGGAAAGTCCGACGAGTACGCGGAATGGAAATTGGCCAAGGACGAGGAGGAAAAGCTCCTCGACCGGTTCCGCGATCCGAACGACCCGCTCAAGTTCCTGATCGTCACTTCCAAGCTGCTGACCGGCTTCGATGCCCCCATTCTGCAGGTGATGTACCTCGACAAGCCGATGAAGGATCACAATCTGCTGCAGGCCATCTGCCGCACCAACCGTGTTTATCCCGGCAAGACCCACGGCCTGATCGTGGATTACCTCGGCATTTTCGATGACGTGGCCACGGCCCTCGATTTCGATGAAAAGGCGGTGCAGAAGGTCATTACCAATCTGGATGACCTCAAGAAAGAGCTGCCCGGCGTGGTGGCAAGATGCCTGGCGTTCTTCCCCGGGGTGGATCGCACCGTAGGTGGCTACGAGGGGCTGATCGCGGCGCAGGATTGCCTGCCGGATAACGAGACCCGGGACAAGTTCGCGGCGGAATACTCGGTGCTCTCCCGTCTGTGGGAGGCGCTGTCGCCCGATCCCTGCCTCGCCCCCTATGAAAAGGACTACAAGTGGCTGACCCAGGTCTATGAATCGGTGAAGCCGCCGAGCGGCAACGGCAAGCTGCTCTGGCACGCCTTGGGGGCCAAGACCATCGAGCTGGTCCATGAGAACGTGCATCTGGAGACGGTGCGCGACGATCTGGACACCCTGGTGATGGACGCCGAGGCACTCGAAGGGCTACTCGATGCCAAGGACCCGGACAAGAAATCCAAGGAAATCGAGATCAAGCTCATCGCCCGCCTGCGCAAGCACAAGGACAATCCGAAGTTCGTCGCCTTGGGCGAACGCCTCGAAAAGCTCAAGGAACGGCACGAACAGGGCCTGCTCCACAGCCTCGACTTCCTCAAGGAGTTGCTGACCCTGGCCAAGGAGGTCGTCCAGGCCGAGAAGCAAGTGGACCCGGTCGATGAACAGGCCAAGGCCAAAGCGGCCCTGACCGAGCTGTTCGCCGAGGTGAAGAACGGCAAGACGCCGATGGTGGTCGAGCGGATCGTGACCGACATCGACGAGATCGTGCGCCTGGTCCGGTTCCCCGGCTGGCAAAACACCAAAGCCGGAGAGCGCGAGGTCCAGAAGGCCCTGCGCAAAGTGATTTACGTGAAGTACCAGGTCAAGGACCAGGATCTGTTCGACAAGGCGTTCGGATATATCCGGCAGTACTACTGAGAAGGGATGGTAATGGGGCTCTATGGCTAAAACAGGTCAGGCAAAGCAGATCATTGAAAACCGCAGAGGCGACACCTTTGGCGGTTGGCCTGCCCGTACCCTGCTGGAGGCGGGCGACATTCCCATTGCCCAAATCGCCGAACTTG
The DNA here is from genome assembly GCF_001270295.1 of Achromobacter sp. DMS1. Lineage (NCBI taxonomy): Bacteria > Pseudomonadati > Pseudomonadota > Betaproteobacteria > Burkholderiales > Alcaligenaceae > Achromobacter > Achromobacter sp. DMS1. The sequence goes on from NZ_LHSJ01000021.1 coordinate 17,497, forward strand.
CCCTGCGTGAAGGACAGAGCTCGAATCCTTTGTATCGGGTCCACCGCTGGTTTGCTCGCCGGGTGGGCTCTCAGTTCCGTTCGATCCTCACCGCGTTGACCCTTCCTCCTGACAAGGCCGACACCTTTTGGGATACCTATCTCGGCAAAACCTCCGTGCATGGCGCTGTCGTTCTCGATCCCTTCATCGGCGGCGGGACAAGTTTGGTGGAGTCCATGCGCTGCAACGCCCGGGTGATTGGTTTTGATATCGACCCGGTCGCGACCTTTATTACCCGATTTGAGTTGGCCGCCTCCCGGATGGAGGATCAATACCCGGAAATCGAGCAGATTTGCAATGAGGTCGCCCAACTCATTACGCCGTTGCATCGGACCATGGTTGATGGTGTCGAACGGGATGTTCTTCATCATTTCTGGGTCCAGGTGAAGCAGTGCTCGAATTGCCAGAGCGATGTAGAGCTCCATCCCCATTTTCAACTGGCCTACTCCAAAGAGAAAGGTCTGCAGTGGGTATTCTGCAAGGACTGTCATGCAGTCCACGAATTGCCGATTGAACGCAAGGTGCTGCACTGCTCTTGCGGCAAGCGCACGACTATCAGCGCGGGCACGCACGGCAACGGGATCATGACCTGCCCGACCTGCAAGAACACACAGAAGATCGCAGCGGATGACCTTGACGGTGCCGAAAGCCCCACTTGGAAGCTCTTTGCCCAGGAGTATCTGGTCGGAACCGGCAAGAACTGCACAAGGCATTTCAAGCGCGTCGAAGAGGCGGACCAGGAATTGTACGACCGAGCCACCCGGAAGCTGCGGATGATCGGGAATGGCTTGCTTGTGCCGACGAGAAGCATTCCTCGCGAGGGGCGTTCGGATGGACGACCTCTGATCCACGGGATTCGGCATTACGCAGACTTTTTCAACGACCGGCAGAAGCTCCACCTGCACCTTCTCGGTTCGGCCATCGGCCGAGTGGAAAGCGATGAGGCGCGGCGCTGCCTTGAGCTGGCCTTCAGTGAACATCTCACCACGAACTGCATGTACACGGCCTATGCGTTTGGCTATCGCCGAACGAGCCCAATGTTCTCCATCCACTCATACCGGCACATCACTCGTCCGGTCGAACTGAACCCTTGGCAGGATGGCGTCGGACGGGGGACGTTCATCAACACGGTCCGGAAAATATCGAAGGCGATTGCCTTTTCCAAAGCGCCCCAGGAGCTGCATCCGGAAGGCACCAGAGTTGCTTATGAAGATGATTTCGAGCGCGAACAAGCCTGCCTTGGCTCTGTCGATGATGTATTGAGCGGCAGCGCCACGGCGGCGATTGAAACCCAGTCTTCCGAGGAACTCCATTTACTACCGGACGGCTCAGTGGATCTCGTGCTGACCGATCCGCCGTATTTCGACAATCTGAGCTACTCGGAACTCTCGGACTTCTACTTGGCCTGGCATCAGGCTTTGGGAATCGCACCGCCCCCGTATGACGACAACGTCACTTCGGCTCCGATACTGCAGAACCTGGCCATCACGCGACGGTCCGATGAAGCCATCAAGGGATACCAGGAGCGGCTTCAGCAGATTTTCATGGAATGCAACCGAGTGCTCAAGCCGAACGGGATCTGCGTGTTCACCTACCACCATAAACTTGCATCGGCATGGGATGCTCTCGGCACGGCTCTGCTTCATTCGGGACTCTCGGTAACCAAGGTTCTGCCCATGCGTGGCGAAGGCCAAGGAGGCCTTCACACTTACGATGGCACCATCAAGTGGGACGCGGTGCTGGTCTGCCGCAAGAAGAAAGGCGTCATCAAGAGGGGCGTTCCGGTCATCAGCGAAACCGCCTTCAAAGACGCTGTCGTGGAGGCGGAATCTCACTTTGATGCCTTGTCCGCCCATAAACGGATCGGCTTCAAAATTCCTGATTTCACTAATTTGGCTCGGGCGTTGGTCGTCAGTAGAGGTTTTTTAGGCGAGGCGGATACCAGCACACGACCGATGTCGGATGCATTGAAGAACATACCAACCCCGGGAGAGTTGTGATGGCGAAACTCGATAAAGGAACGCTTGCCCTAACATTCAAATTCGATTGTGACCGGTTTCTCCGGTTTCGTCTGGCCAGTGATGCTGAAAGGGACTCACTTGGGGTCTCGGCCGAAACCTACAAACGCCCTGGTATTGAACTTATCAAAGCGGCCGGACGGCGTTGGGAAGCCGACAAATACCAGGATCTGATCGACACCTCAGATGATGGGAAAGTTGTGTTCCTTCTCGAGGACAAGGTCGATGATCTTCTGGGACGGAAGCCCTTCAAGAAAATTCAGAACCTTTTTGACATCCTCCGGCAACAGGAACCACCCCAGGCAATTATCGAGGCGGAGTTCACGGTTCCCACAAACATTACTCCCGGCCTTCAAAAGGCATACGACGATTTCGGTCTCGACCAGGTACGAGTGCGCCCGGACATCCTTTGGATACGTCCAGGTGGTACTGGTGCGCCGCTGATCGGCAATGGGACTGTGCCTGAATACGAAATCCATATCATTGATGTGAAAATGGCTGCGGAGCCATCCCTGCGGCACTTCACGGAAGTGACCTACTACGCTCTGGCATTGGCCACAACCATCCAGCAAGAAGGGCTTGGCGGCAGATATGCCGTTTCGGCGGAAGGCACCATCTGGCCAGGAAGCCATGACATCAATGCGTTCAGGAACCTGGTCCAGCTTTATCAGGCCAAGGGAGCCGCAGATCCTGTTTCCGAGGCCCTCAGCGAAACGTTGATTCGGGTTCCGTATGAAGTCTATGAAGTCCACGTGAAGCAGTTTTTCGAGGATCGCCTTCTCCGGGTTCTACAGACCGGTATGGAGGATGCCAGTTGGCATGTCGGTCCCAAGTGCCAGCTTTGCGACTACGTTCGCTACTGCCGAGACAAGGCATCCGAATGCGATCACCTTTCCCGGCTGGCCTGGCTCAATCAAGGGCAGGCGGAACTTCTCCGTTCAAATGGCATTACCACTACGGCGGGACTGACTGAAGCCGTGACTACCGCCGATGATCGGTGGCAATCCGTTATCGATTCCAGCCACCAGTTGCGGGCGGATGGGCCAGCGCTGGCAACTCGCGCCCGTTCCTTGACCGAGGGGGCACCCTTGCCGGTCGATGGACGGCGCAGCGCCATGATCCCCGCGTGGACTGACCAAAGCATCTTTATCACGATTCATTTCGACCCGGGCTCTGGTATCTCCTTTGCCCTGGGCGCGGCGCGGCTCTATTTCCCGCACGGCCGCAAACCCGGCGATCCTCCGGTGACGGACGAAAAGATTTTCATCGTCGACCGTGTCGATGCGATGAACCCGGAAACGGAGCGCGAGAGGCTGAAGGAATTTGCGACCGTGGTCTCTGAGTGGTTAGAGGAGGTGTCGACCGTCAACACAGGTCTACCGGCTCGTGACCGTCTCTCTTCCCACATCTTCTTCTGGGACATGCTGGAGGTGCGTCAGCTCAAGCGCATGTTCGAGCGTCATATGCAGAACCCTGACGTGATCGAACTGATCGAGGTACTTACCCGATTCTTCCCGCCGGACAGTCTGTTGCCCGATCCGGATGCTTTCAAGTCCCAGCCGGGGACCATCGTCAAGGAAGTTCTTCGAATGCTGGTTGGGCTGCCGGTTGCCCACGATTACTCCCTGTTTGATGCAGCGAACAGTTTCTTCCCAAATGTTCGAGAGGATGGCACCCCGTATAAATTCGATCTGCCTTTTGGGTTCGCTACCCCAATGAGCGATCAGATCCCCTTCGAACGTGCCTATGAGCTGTGGCAGGACAAAATTTTCGTCCGCCATTTCAATAAACTTCATCCTACTGACCCGTCAAAGTGGAGGCGCTACACCCGGGACGAACTCTACGATGGCATTAAGCGGGCCACGAAGGTTCACCTGCAAGCTTTGCAGCACATCGTCCGGCGACTGCGTGAAAACTACAAAGACCGGTTAGTGCTGAAAAAGAGCGGCTTCTCTGCCGCACGATCCTCACAGGCAAGCGTTCCGGAGGCGGCAAGAAGTCTGATCGCTTTTGAGAAGCTCAATGTCGCGTGCCAGGAAATGGAGAACCGGAACACTCGCTCACTGCCTGTCGATGAACGGGAGGCGAGGTTTTTCTCGATACGCGGGTTGACCTTGAAGCCTCAAGCAGAGGCTGATCCGATCATCGATGAGATCAAGTTCGGGAATCCACAGTACCAACACGAAACGCTCTATGTTTTCGATTTTTCTCCGACCAGCAGGGATTCCCGAATCAAGGAAGGCGAATTTACCGTCGCCCTATCCAACGAGAATGAATACGTGGATCTCGACGAACCGTGGCGTCGGCGACTTGGATTGGGCTTCCAGGATGCAGAAGAACTGCTGGGCGAACACGGCCTGACCGAGCGGTGGATGACGAACAAGTCGATAGGGGCATTGCTTCAGGTAGAGGTCATTCGGTTGGAGGCAATGCAGGACAATCCCTATGTGGTTCTTAAACCGGGTCACCAGGGGCTCTTTCAGTTTGCCGTCGCCCAAGGACTTGTGGCGCTCGACTCACCGCTTGTCCTCGATCCGATGTACCGGGATTTTTCGAGCGACAGGATAGAAAAAGCATTGAGGTCTGTCGGCGGCAAGGCAGCACCGATCAAACGTGCCAGGAAGCGGAGGTAAGGCAATGGCTAAGAGACCGACAAAAATGACCGAACCAGCCCATAGCCTGATGTATACCCCTGGCTCGCTGGCAGCAGGAAAAACATTCGCTGACACGAACCAGTTGTATGCGAAGGTGGCACCATATTTGAAGAATGCCTTTAACGAAAAGCAGGAATCCCTTTTTCACGATGCATTCGGAAACAGGATTTCTTTGCTTTGGGGGCCGCCGGGTACAGGAAAGACCACGGTCTTGGCCGGGACTGTTCTTGGGTGGATTGAGCATTACGCCGAAGCGGGAATTCCGCTGCGCGTCGGTATCGGGTCCAGCAACTACAACGCTATAGATAACGTTCTCAACGAAGTCCTGGAACTGATCAACAGACGGACGGCCACGGTCGGAGTGTTAGCTTGTCCGGTTCGTGTCACAAGGGTGAGGAGCGACTCCTCCGCACCTCCCTTGAGTGATCAGATCGAAGATATGCCGAGGACCTCCGCAAGGGCTCAGGGTTTTGTGAATGCCCTGAAAGGCGACGATCCCGGGATCATCATCGTGGGTGGAACCTGGCAACAACTTGGACGGCTGGCCGAGAAAGACCACCAAGATAGCGAGCCGACCGCCGAATGGTTTGATCTGCTGGTGATCGACGAGGCATCACAGGTTCAGGTTGCTGCGGCTGCGGCCTACTTTCTGCTTTTGAAGTCTGATGGGCATGTTGTCCTTGCTGGTGACGACCGGCAGCTTGGGCCGATTTACGGCTTCCAGATGAAGGATAGCGTTCAAGGGCTGTTTGACTGCATTTTCTCTTACATGAAGGAGACCCACGGCATCACCCCGGTGCAGCTTAAACACAACTACCGGACCAACGTGGAAATTTCTGCATGGCCCTGCAAGCGTTTTTATAAGAACGAATACGAGGCGTTCTTCCCCGAGAGAAAGCTGGATCTCGCCATCAATATTGATGGAAGACCAGTCGACTGGCCTGAGCAATTGCCATGGTCCGACCAGTTTCTCCGCATTCTTGACCCAGCTTGCCCTGTGGTGGTGATCAGCTACTCCGCCAACACCTATACGTTATCGAACCCTTTTGAGGCGCAGATCGTTTCCGCTTTGACCCTTTTGTACAAGAAGATGGTCGACGCCCAACAGGCCGGAGTAAGCGCCCAGGAGTTTTGGACGCAGAAAATTGGCATTGTGACTCCCCACCGAGCCCAGATGGCATCCATCAGAAATCTGCTCGTGGACGCGGCCGGTATGACGATGGACCCGCCTCCATTTGTGGACACCGTAGACCGGTTCCAGGGTCAGGAGCGCGACCTGATCCTTTCCAGTTATGTGGTGGCCGACCGGGATTTTGTTGCGTCTGAAGATGCGTTCATCCTAAGCCCGAGACGATTCAATGTGACGCTGACCCGGGCGAGAAGCAAATTTGTGATGATTATTAGCGACGCGCTTCTCCAGTATCTGCCATCCGATCCGGACGTGGCCCGTGACGCCGCTCACCTGCAGCTCTTCGCCGAGCAGTATTGCAGTTCGGTATGCGACACGATCGACTTGCCGTTCTTTGAACGCGGTGCTCTGTCGACCATGAGATGCAAATTGAGGGGGCGATACGAGAATGGAGTTTGATGCAATCAACGCCGATCCATTTGTGGCTGTAGGGAGGGAGTACTGAAAGATGCCTTCCGTCCTTGCATGGATTGACCATGACTCGAAAGCGAGGGAACGCACGCTTCGCATCCTTTCCCTTTTCCAGGAAAAGGAAAGTCGTGACGAGCTTGGGCTCGGCTCCGTGCGGGACAGCTTTGCCGATCAGTTGTTTCCAGGAACAAGCACGATCCAGACACGCCTTCGCTACATGCTTTTCGTGCCATGGATTTACCATTCGCTGGAAGAGAAGCGACTACCAGCAGAGAGTTTTTCGATCCAGGCTGACAAGCTGGAAAGAGACCTGGTTCAGCCGTTGATGGATTCCGATGATCAGGCTGGCGTCTTTGGTAAGACCGCAGGAAAGAGGCTCAAACGGTTGCCCAGCTCCGTCTACTGGGCCGGTCTCGGTGTCTGGGGAATACGCATTACGCCATTCTCGCAGGACGAATATCACAGGCGCATCGACGAGACTTACCGTCGCCGGAATGCCCTGAAGGCTCTTGAGAAAGACGCAAAGGTACGGGGAGACGACATCGACGTTGAGCAGCGGATGGCCACTCTCAGTTGGCATCCTCGATTGCCAGCACCTCCGGAAGATTTTCCGGGGGCGGTGAACTTCGCTTTATCCAGGGAAGAAGCCGAATTTATTCGGGATCGCATCCAGGTCGCTTGCCCCAATAGTCTCCTCTCGTTCTTGGCACTGCACTGCGAACCCGCCGACACCCAAGCTCCATGGGAACATCAGGACTACGGCCGCTTTTCCGAACAGCATAAAGAACTCCTGACCCATGCACGGCTGTTCTCGGAGGTGATGCATGGAGCGGCGCTCTCGTACAACGTTCAGCTCGCCAGGCTTCGAAACCATGAAGACCTTGTCGCCGAGCATCAGGCAAGTTTCGATGAATGGACCGCAAATCTTCCCCTGGAGGAAATTCGCTCCTGGTCGGTGAGCCGCCTCTGGGAGTTGACCATGGATCATGGCCACACCATCACCCCGAAAACGAGATTCTTCGTTCAGCAGTGGATCGACCATACCCGGAGGTCCCCCAATGACCTCCTTTCTAACGCAGATGCGCTCACCCTGATCAAAAGAAGGGAAATGAAACTCAAGGGCACGCGTTCCCGATTCAGGAACCAGAGGGCGCTCGAGCAGTGGGGCGGGTACTCCGGCGTCGGAAGACTTGTCTATCGCTGGCCGAATGTGAAGGTGCTTTTGAACGACCTGTACCAGGGGATGAGCCGGGAGGAGAAATGCTGAACCCAAACTCCCGGAGCCTTTATACCTCTGCATTGACCCCACCGCCGGGGATGATTTTCGACGAGGCCATTGCAACCACCTTTTCGATGGACCCAGCCCTACTGCTTGAGGCACCTGTCTACCTGGCGTTAATGGCGGCGGATGGTCATACCGATCCTGACCCGTTGTCTGTGCTTGAAGCCATCCGCAGGTACTCGAAACGAATCACCGTCTATGTGCAACGAGGACGGATTCAAGTGCCCCAGATTGCCAAGCCCAATCCATTGTTTGGGTTTCTGGAGGAAATGGTCGTCGAGGTAACGGCCCCTGGCGGAGGCGTCTTCCATCCAAAAGTCTGGGCAATCCGTTTTGTCAGCCCCGATCAAAGCAGCTCGATGTATCGTCTGGTGGTCCTGACGAGGAACATGACCACCGATCAGTCCTGGGACCTGTCACTTCAGCTCGAAGGCACGATTACAGGTAGGAAGTCCAAATCAAATAAACCGCTGGCACATTTCTTCAAGACACTTCCTGATCTGGCTACCGGACCAACGGAATCGGGCAGGAGCGAGCAAGCTCTCAGATTCGCGGACGAGCTACATCGAGTCCAGTGGGAACTCCCCGACGGCTTTGACGAGCTGACCTTCTATCTTCCAGGAACGAAAGGGTTTGACTGGGAGCCTCCCATGGCAAATCGGATGGCCGTCATCTCGCCGTTCTGTTCTGACGAAGCCCTGCGGGCACTGACGAAAAAAACCAAGGCCGCTGATGCTCTCATCTCACGCCCTGAGTCATTGTCAGCCCTGAAGAAGGAGACTCTCGAGCTCTTCACGCAATGTCTTCATCTGGACGACGCGGCGGAAACCGAGGATGGCGAGGAAGAAGAAGCCACCGAACAGCCGCTTGCGACCGGTCTTCATGCAAAGGTCTATCTGTTTGAGACCCGGTACTATTCAGACTATACCCATGTGATCATGGGGTCCGCGAATGCAACCAACGCGGCGCTGAGCGCTTCGAAAAATATCGAGATTCTGGTCGGGCTGGTTGGCCGGAAGAGTAAAGTTGGCGGCATCGACGAGCTTCTTGGCGCTGACGGATTAGGTGAATATCTTGTCGATTTCGACACGAGCAAGGAAGCAGAGATTGATGCGTTCCGGCAGGCGGCTGAGGAATCCGTTGAGAGGGCTCGCTCCCGGATAGCTGAAGCAGCTCTGTCCATCGAATGCAGCCCGGGATCGAAGGACGGCCTGTGGGCATTGGTGTTGACGGGAGAAATCCCATCCCTTGATGGGATCGTCAGTGCTATTGCATGGCCGATAACCGTTACTCGGGACTTCGCGGTGGATATTCTTAACGGCGATGCTAACGGTGGGATCGGCCTCGGAGAGTTCTCCGCCTCTTCTGTAACGGGGCTCATCGCGTTTGAGCTTAAGACCAACCATCCGGACGTTTCGGCCCGGTTTGTTCTGAATATTCCCGTTACCGGCGTTCCAGAAGAACGCAACTCTGCCATCCTGCAAACCGTGATCAGCAATCAGGAGGGATTCCTGCGTTATCTCCTACTGTTGTTGGGGGATGATAAGGTATCCGGACTTGATCCAGGTAGTGGCTCCGGGCTTGCCAAATGGTTGGCCCGGTTAGCCGACGGTGAGGATATCCCGCTACTGGAAGAGCTGACCCGCACGTACAGTCGACACCCGGAGAGACTGGCGGAAATCTCGGGGCTGGTTCGTGATCTGTCCCAGGGAAGCAAGAATGCGATTATCCCCGAGGATTTTTTAGACCTCTGGACGGTTTTTGAATCGGCTATCGGGAGGCGTGATGCGTAGCAACCGCTTTTTATCAACTCCCGCCTTGGCCGGTCTGAAAGATTTCCAGAGGAAGACCGTGGATTACGTCTTCAAGCGGCTCTATGGCGATGACCCAACTTCCCGTTTTCTGATCGCCGATGAAGTTGGACTCGGGAAAACGCTTGTCGCTAGGGGAATCATTGCCAAGACCTTGGAGCACCTTCAGGACGAGGTGGATCGGGTCGATGTGATCTACATCTGCTCCAATGCCGCCATCGCAACCCAGAATGTCAATCGGCTCAATGTCAGCGACACTGATGGTTTTTCAATCGCCACGCGGCTGACTTACCTTCCCAGACAAGTGCGGTCACTACGAAAGAACAAGGTGAATTTCATCAGCCTGACGCCCGGCACCGCCTTCGACCATGCGCGTAGTCGAGGGGGGCATGCCGACGAACGGGCTATCCTCTATCGGATGCTGTACGACTTGCCCCTGGCGCAAAATGAACGACGCAGACGGCTGCGCGTAGGCCTCCTCAACATTCTTCAGGCGACAGCAGGTAAGGACAACTGGCGAGCCAAGGCCAAAAAACTCCCAGCAGAGGATCTGGATGTAGACCTTTCCAAGGCCTTCCGTCGGGCAGTTATTGAGGATGCCGAACTGTATGCGGCCCTTAAGGAAGGCTGTGAACGCTTTGCTCGTTACCGGGACTACAGCAAAATCCCCTGGGAGGACTCCGAACTTCGCTACGACCTGATCGGAAAACTCAGAAGTAAGCTGGCTTCAGTGTGCCTTTCCGCGCTTGAGCCCGATCTGGTCATCCTTGATGAGTTCCAACGATTCAAGCACCTGTTGGATGGCGATGACGAAGCCTCCATGCTGGCGACCGCGCTCTTTGAACATCCCGACGTTCGCGTTCTCCTGCTGTCCGCAACGCCCTACAAGATGTTCACCCTCGACCAGGAGAATGACGAGGACGACCACTATCCAGATTTCATCAGGACGCTGAACTTCCTCTTCAATGATTCCGGTGAGGTCGATGCGGTCAAAAATCTCTTGTCAGAACATCGAACGACGCTCCATGCCTGCGCGAAGGGGTCGGTATGTCAACCGGGGAAAAAGGCCGAACTTGAACGAGCGCTCCTGAAGGTCATGTGTCGAACAGAACGGGTCGCGACGACTCGTGATCATAACTCGATGATGACCGAGATTGAACGGATGGCTCCCCTTACGCCAGCGGACCTTCAGCACGCCGCGACGGTTGACGCGGTGGCAATCTGTGTCAAGGCCGGGGAGCCAATCGAATACTGGAAGTCTGCGCCTTACCTGATCAACTTTCTGAAGCATTATGAGCTGCGGCATAAGCTGGATGCCCAGTTGAATGCCCCTTCAGATGCTCTTCGCGGAACTCTTTCGTCGGCAAATGGGCAGTTGCTGACGAAGGGTAAATTTGAAGGCTATCAGGCTCTCGATCCTGCCAATCCGAGGATGCGCGTACTTTTTGAAGACACGATTGATAAGGGCATGTGGCAGCTTTTATGGATGCCGCCTTCCATGCCGTATATCGAGCCTGGCGGCGCATACCAGGACAAGGATGGCTTGACCAAGGCCCTTGTGTTTTCCTCTTGGAGTGCTGTTCCGGACGCGATTGCGTCGATCTGCTCCTACGAAGCCGAACGGAAGATGATCGCCGGAACCTCGGTTTCCCACAGCGAACTCTATGACAAGATTAAGCCATTGCTGCGGTTTGCGGTGGCCTCAAATGATAATCGCCTGACTGGTATGCCGGTTATTGCCTGGTTGTTAGCGCCGGTGTAATACTGACCCACCCCGTCGGAGTAAATCTGACCCACCTGGGCAATGATGGTGGCTTTTTGGCCACCGACAATGTTGACTCAGGAGCAAGCAGTGGAGATCAAGGTAATGGCGCGTCGCGGCGTCAGCATTCGGGAGATGGCCAAGCAGCTAGGCTGCTCACGCAACACGGTCAGGCGATACCTGCGTGAGGCCGATGCCCAGCAGTACCGGCCCCGCGAGGCACGGGCCACCAAGCTGGATCCGTACAAGGACTATCTGCGCGGTCGCATCGAAGCGGCCCGACCGCACTGG